>JAQBQI010000797.1 GCA_028287085.1 Myxococcaceae bacterium | reverse complement strand
GACGAGCACGACGGGCTCACGCGCATGCTGTTGGAGAAGATCCTCCAGCACGGCGGCGAGGTGCGCGCGCGCGACACCGTCGAGCGCATCGTCGTGCGCCGCGGCCGCGCCGTCGGGGTGGAGCTCTCGGGCGTCGACGAGGGCCTCGGCGCGTCGTGGGTGGTGACCGGGCTCGACGCCGCCGCGGCGCACCACCTCACGCAGGAGCCGGCGTCGCGGGCGTACACGCAGACGCTGCTCTCGGCGCGACCGCGCCACTACCGCTACCTGCTCAACGTGGTGGTGCGGCGCGCGGTGCTGCCGGTGGGAATGGCCCGACGCTTCTTCGCGGTGATGGACGTGGCGCGCCCGCTCACCGAGGAGAACCTCCTCGCGGTCGAGGTCGCGCCCGGCGACGGAGCCGAGGTCACGCTGCGCGTCGGCGCGCTGCTGCCGAGGGCGCTGGTCGACGCGGGCGACACGCCCTTGCGCCGGGTGCGGCCGCGGGTGCTCGCGTCGCTCGCGCGGGTCATCCCCTTCCTCGACCGGCACACCGTCTGGGTCGAGTCGCCCTACGACGGCCTCGGCGGCGAGGACCCCTCGGGCGCGACGCCGCCGCGCGCGCTGCCGACCGAGCCGATGGAGGCCCTCGAGGAGTTCGGCGCGGCGGGCTTCCTCGGCCTCTGCGGTCACCCGCTGCGCGGCGACGTCGAGCGGCTGCTGCTGCCGGGGCGACAGGCCGTGCCCGCGCTCGGCATGGAGGGCGAGCTGCTCGCGGCGCTCTCGGCCGCGCGGACCATCACCCGCAGCGATCCCTCGAAGGAGCGACTCCGCGTCGAGCTCTGGTCGCGGGTCGAGTCGTGAGACGCCGCCGTGACAGGCGGTTGACGGAACTGGGGGACTTCACATAGCGTCCGCGCGCCGACGCCTCGCCCAGAAGTGGTGATTGGGGCCGCGCGGACTCATATCCCCCGAGCGAAACGACTGCCGTGCAGCTTCGAACCTTCATCCACATCGACGTGCTCCAGCCCCAGCTGGCGGGCTTCTTCCAGACGGTGTCGTCGGGGTTCCAGCCGCTCGCGGGGCAGGCGGCGCTGATCGTGGAGATCGCGCCCGGCATCGCGATCAACAGCCTCACCGACGCGGCGCTGAAGCACACGCGGGTGCTGCCCGGCATGCAGATCGTCGAGCGCTCGTACGGCCTGGTCGAGGTGCACCACTTCGACCAGGGCGACGTGCGCGCGGCCGGCGAGGCGATGCTGTCGCGGGCCGGGCTCAAGGTCGAAGACCGCATGCAGGCGGAGATCGTGTCGCGCGAGGTCATCACGGGAATCGACGCGCACCAGGCCATGCTGGTCAATCGCATGCGGCACGGCCAGCTGCTGCTCGAGGGCGAGACGCTCTACGTGCTCGAGATCGCGCCCGCGGGCTACGCGGCGCTCGCGGCCAACGAGGCCGAGAAGGCCGCGAACATCAACCTCCTCGAGGTGGTGACCTTCGGGCAGTTCGGGCGCCTCTACCTGGGTGGCCGGGAAGAGGAGGTCGCGCAGGCCGCGGCCGCCGCGGAGCGCGCGCTGCGGTCGGTGACCGGGCGCGCCCCGCGGGCGAAGGGATGAGCGACATCAGTGGTCGCTCACATCGGTTGAACGGTATCGCGCGCGTCGTGGCACAACGAGCCGCGCGTTTCTTGGGCGGCGCCGCCCTCATGTCGGCGCGATCGTGAATTCAGTGCATCGACAGGAGGCTCCATTGAAGCGGAACAGCGGTTGGCTTTTGATCATTCTTGCCTGCATGGCGACGGCGTGCGGCGACGACCCCGTGGTGACGACCCCGAACGACTCGGGCACCCCCGCCGACACCGGCACCCCGATGACCGACACCCCGGTCGTCACCCCCGACCGTCCCGGCACGGACGTCGTGACGGCCGACCGGCCTGACGCCGGACCCGCCCGCCTCCAGGTCGTCGCGGGCCGCCGCTGCACCACCGACGAGGCCTGCGCCAGCCCCAACGCCGACCTCACCTGCGTCACCCTCAACGGCGGCCGCGTCTGCACCCTCCTCAACAGCTGCCAGCAGGGCACGACCGCGGAAGAGGAAGAGCAGTGCGGCGGCCGGTTCTCGACCTGCCTGCACCTCGGCAACCTCACCTCGGGCGCCCGCCTCAGCAGCTGCACCCGCGCCTGCGTGACCGGCGCGCAGACCGAGGCGGCCGGCGCGTGCCCGACGAGCTCGGTCTGCACGACCAACTGGCTCCGCCTCAACGCGACCCAGACCGAGACCACCCCGGGCTGCTCGGCCTTCTGCACCACCGACGCCGACTGCGTTGGCGTGGTCGCCGGCGACGCCGGCCAGATGCGCTGCAACACCCGCCTCGGCCAGTGCGCCGCGGCCCCGTCGAACATGGCGCTGCTCCCCGACGGCTCGCGCTGCAACCCGATGATGCAGACCGCCGGCGTGCTGCAGTGCCGCGGCACCTGCTTCCTCCTCGCGACCGCCCGCCCCACCGAGGGCCTCTGCGGTTCGCTCATCAACCTCCGCGCGACCCAGGAGTGCGCCGACGACCCCATGGTCGCGGCGCGCGGCGTCATGGGCGACGAGCTGGGCCTCTGCCTCTTCCGCTCGTGCAACACCAACTCCGACTGCACGGGCGGCTCGCTCTGCGTTCGCCCCGAGTCCACGATGGGCACGATGACCACGATCCGCACGGACCTCGATCCCTCGTGCGGCTACGCGACGACGCTGCAGCCCAACGGCATCACCACCGCCGGTGACGGCGGCGTGAGCGACGTGCCCGCGGCGACCGACGTGCCCGCGGCGACCGACGCCGGCGCCGCTTCCGACGCCGCCGTCGGCTGATCGTCTCCCCTCCCTCCCCCGCCTCCCTCCGCCCCCACCTCCCAACCGCTCACCCCCCGCCCGCGACCGTTCACCGAACGGAGGCGGGCCGCGGGGGCATTCGTGTCTTGACCTTGCGGGAGATTTCCCTCTACTCCCCCGTTCGCTCCACGACGATGCTTCGCCTTCCGCGCCGACGCCCCGCGTCGGAGATGCGACCACCTGCCAACCCCTCCGAGAGCTGCCGACGTGACTGGCCACTTCCGCATCGAGACTCCGAAGCACCCCGCGTCCGCCGCCCGCGTGAGCGAGGGAGCGCGATGAGCGAACAAGACCACGACGGCACCGCCCCGGAGGCCCGCCCGCACCCCCGCCTCTCGGTGGTGATCCCGGTCTACA
Source organism: Myxococcaceae bacterium (assembly GCA_028287085.1). Taxonomy (GTDB): domain Bacteria; phylum Myxococcota_A; class Polyangia; order Polyangiales; genus SCUS01. Next base: position 9,003 of record JAQBQI010000797.1, on the reverse strand, counting down.
ACGAGGAGAAGATCCTGCACGCGGCGGTCACCGACCTGCGCGATCAGCTCATCGAGTTCGGCTGGCCCTTCGAGATCATCCTCGCCGAGAACGGCTCGCGCGACGGCACCGTGCCCCTCGCCCGCGCGCTGTCCGAGAAGTACCCCGAGGTGCGCTCGTTCTCGCTGGGCGAGCCCAACTACGGCAAGGCGCTGCGCGAGGGCATCTTCAAGGCCCGCGGCGAGTTCGTCATGTGCGACGAGATCGACCTCTGCCAGATGGACTTCTACCGCCGCGCGCTGGAGGTGCTAGCGAGCGACGAGTCCGACCTGGTCATCGGCTCGAAGGTGCTCGAGGGCGCCTCCGACGAGCGGCCCTTCGCGCGCCACGCCGCCACGCTCTTCTACAACGGACTGCTGCGGCTCACGCTCGGCTTCAAGGGCACCGACACGCACGGGCTCAAGGCCTTCCGCCGCACGGCCCTGCTCGACGTCGTGCGCGCCTGCCTCGTCGACAAGGACGTCTTCGCGAGCGAGCTCGTCATCCGCGCCCAGCGCGGCGGGGTGCGCATCCGCGAGATCCCGGTGCGCATCCTCGAGAAGCGCCCGCCGTCGATCAACCTGCTCAAGCGCGTGCCCAACGTGCTCAAGAACGTCGGCAAGCTCTTCGTCGCCATTCGCATCAAGGGGTAGGCGCCCCCCGGCGCCTCCCCGCTCGCCGCTACCGCTCTTCGATCGCGATCACCATCGTCGGCCCCGGCAGCAGGCGCCGCGCGGCCCGTCGCGCCACGTCCTTCACGCTCTCGGCCGTGGGCCGCGGCTCGACCGACGGGTGCTCCCGCACCGCCCGCTCGACCGCCTCGCGCACCCGCGCGACGGTGTCGGCCGAGGCCAGCACGCCCCGCGCGTGAATGCCCACCGCGCCGTCGAGCCGCCACTGGCTGGTCACCGGCACCGTCACGAACATCGCGCCCGACTCGGCCATCAACGCGCGCTCGCGCAGCGTCTCGGCGGGCAGCTCCTCGCCGCCGTCGATGTGCACCCGGCCCACGCGCACCGTCGCCCCGGGCACCAGCCCGTGCGAGTCGAGCAGCAGCGTCTGGCCGTTCTCGACGAGCTCGACGTTGCGGACGCCGAGCTTCTTCGCGAGCTTCGCGTGCTGCATGAGGTGGTGATAGCTGCCGTGAATGGGCACGAAGGCGCGCGGCTGGATCCACTCGATCATGCGCGACTGCTCCTCGCGGCACGCGTGACCCGAGACGTGGATCGTCGGGTCGGTGGCCCCGACGTGCACGTCGATGCCCTTGCGCTCGAACTCGCAGACGAGGTCCCACACCGCGCGGTCGTTGCCCGGAATGGTGCGCGACGAGAGGATCACCGCGTCGCCCGAGTTGAGCTTGAGCCGGGGGTGGTCGCCCCAGGCGAGCCGCGACAGCGCGCTCTGCGGCTCGGCCTGCGTGCCCGCCGCGATCACGAGGAGCTCGCTCCGGGGCACCTCGCGCGCGCGCTCGGCGGAGACCATCAGGTCGCCCGTAAAGCCCAGTCGCCCGAGCTCGGTGGCGGCGCGGGCGTGGGTCTGCACGCTGCGGCCGATGAGGCAGATGCGCCGGCCGGTGGCGCGGGCCACCTCGCCCAGGGTCTTCAATCGATAGATGTTCGACGGGAAGATGCCAATGATCACCCGCTCGCGCTTCGAGGCGATGAGCGTGTGTAGCGCCTTGGCCACCTCCGACTCGCGCCCCGCCGTGCCCGGGACATCGACGTTGGTGCTGTCGGAGAGCAGCAGCGAGACGCCCGCGTGGCCGAGCTCCTCGAAGCGCTCGCGGTCGTAGCCCTCGCCGTCGAGCGGGCCGTCTTCGAGCTTGAAATCGCCCGTGTGGATGACGGTTCCGCCCGGGGTGGAGATGGCGAGGGCGGTGGCGTCGGGGATCGAGTGGGTGACCCGCAGCGGCTCGACCTCGAAGCGCCCGACGGAGAACCGGCGGCGCGGAGAAGTCGCGTGGAGTTCGAGCTCGGGGACGTCCCGAAACTCCTTGAGGCGCTCGCGGATGAGGGCGAGCGCGTAGGGCGGCGCCCACACGGGCCGCGGAATCTTGCGGAGCAGATAGGGCAGCGCGCCGATGTGGTCTTCGTGACCGTGCGTGATGACCACGCCGAGCAGGTCGTCGGCGCGGTCTTCGAGGTACTCGAAGAGGGGATGGATGACGTCGACGCCGTACTTCTCACGCGGGAAGGTGATGCCGCAGTCGACGACGAGGATGCCGTCGGGCGTCTCCAGCGCCATGCAGTTCATCCCGATCTCGCCGAGACCCCCAAGCGGAACCACTCGCAGATAGCTCACGAATACCCTTTACTCCGGCGCGCGGCGACGGACCGCCACGTCTGCCCGATGATGTGCCTCGCGGCGACTCCGCGCCGACGACGCGGCGCAACCTACGTCCCGGCTCTCGGCACGGTCAAGCGTCGTCGCCGCGGCGCCGGCGCGGGCGCCCTTCGAGCGCGTTGACGCTGCTCTCGCGTGCGTGTTAGCCCGTCGCGCACCGCCTCGCTCGGGCTCCCCGATGCTTCGAGGTTCCTGGAGGTCCATGCGCCGTCCGTCGCCCGCCCTGCTCGCCGTGATCGTCGCGGCCCTCGCGCCTTCCGCGCTCGCCCAGAACGCCCCGCAGAACCCGACGCCCACCCGCACGCCGTCGGTCGACACCGCGGGCATCAACATGGCGGCCGCCGCGGCGACCGAAGACCGCGCGGCCAACACCGCCGAGCGCGTCACCCCGACCCCGCCGCCGTCGAACATCCTCGATCGCATCGGCAGCATGGTGGAGCTGCACGGCTACCTCCGCGTGCGCCCCGAGTGGATGCACCAGTTCGACCTCGGCTGGGACGACCTGGCCTTCCGCGACGCGGGCGGCAACTTCGCCAACTCGCAGCTTCCGTGGGTGCGCAATCCCGACAACGGCCTGGGCAACAACCTGTGCCCGAGCAACGCCGACGGGCGCTGCACCGGCCGCACGCAGACCATGGCCAACATGCGATTTCGGATCAACCCCGAGATCCATATCACTGACAACATCGCGATCTATTCGCAGATCGACGTCTTCGACAATCTCATCCTGGGCTCGACCCCGCAGGGCTATTACACCGGCGGCCAGGCCTCGCCCTGGGCCCCCATCGGCGCCTTCTCGCAGACCCAGGTGGCGCCCACCGACCAGAACAGCCTGACCCCGTCGATCATGGTCAGTCGCGCCTGGGCCGAGGTGACCAACCAGAGCCTCGGCCAGATCCGCTTCGGCCGCATGCCCGGCCAGTGGGGCCTCGGCATTCTCGCCAACGCCGGCAACGGCATCGACAGCGACTACCAGACCCACTCCGACCGCATCATGTACGCGGCGCGCATCCGCCCGCTGCACCTCTTCCTCGCGGCCTTCTACGACTTCCCCTCGTCGGGCGCGACGTCGCAGTCGCTCACCCGCGAGGCCGGCCAGGGCCAGCCCATCGACGTCTCGCAGCTCGACGACGTCAACCAGTTCGGCCTCGCCCTCGGCCGCCGCGTCGACCCCGCCGAGGCCCGCCAGCGCCTCAACCGCGGCCAGCTCGTGGTCAACGCCGGCCTCTACGGCCTCTTCCGCAACCAGTCGCTCTCCAGCGAGTTCGTCGGCGTCGGCGCCGAGACCATGGCCCAGACCGTCGACCAGCGCACCGTCGGCGTCGACACCGCGCGCGAGACCAGCGGGATCATCCAGCGCAACGCCTGGGCGGTCATCAGCGACCTGTGGCTCCAGGTGCTGCACCGCAACTTCCGCTTCGAGATGGAGGCCGCCCTCATCTACGGGCAGACCAACCTCGCGCGCGCGGCCGGCACCCGCAACGCCGTCACCTACGACCTCGCCTCCTTCGGCGGGGCGATGGAGTTCGAGTACCGGCTGCTCAACAACCGGCTCACGCTCGACTTCCGCACCGGCTACGCCAGCGGCGACCCCGACGTCGAGGGCCTCAACTACCAGAATGGCTTCACCCCGCCCGTGCGCGGCGCGACGAAGGCCTTCACGACCTTCCGCTTCCACCCCGACTACCGCATCGACATGATCCTCTGGCGGCAGATCTTCCGCCAGGTCTCGGGCGCCTACTACTTCCGCCCCTCGGTGACCTACGCCTTCGTCAACTCGCCCGGCGGCGACCGCCTGTACGGCCGCGCCGCGGTCATCTACTCGCGCGCCAGCGAGTTCCTCCAGACCCGCGGCAACGACCCCAACCTCGGCGTGGAGATCAACGCGGAGGTCACCTACCAGTCGAACTTCCGCGACACCTCCCTCGGCGACCGGCCCGGCGCGGGCTTCTTCGCGTCGCTCCAGTACGGCGTGCTCTTCCCCATGGCGGGGCTCGGGCCGCGCGAAGACGAGCGCGCCTCGTCGACCTACTCGGGCTTCAGCTTCAGCACCGCCCAGACCCTCCGCGGCGTCGTCGGCGTCATGTATTGAGAGACATATCCTGTCACGGGTATCGTTGCGCCCCGCGCGGGGCGCGCGGTAGTACCGCCCCGTGAAGGAATCCCTCGTCTACGTCTGTCAGTCCTGCGCCGCGCAGCACCCCAAGTGGTCGGGGCGCTGCAACTCCTGCGGCGCCTGGAACACCCTGGTCGAAGAGCGCGCCGCCAAGGGCCGCGGGTCGAAGGCGCGCAACGCCATCTCGGTCTCGGCCGGCGGCGGGGCCGTCTCGCTCGACGAGGCGATGGACGCCGAGACGCCGCGCGTCGCGACGGGACTCGCCGAGTTCGACCGCGTGCTCGGCGGCGGCCTCGTGCACGGCTCGGTGGTGCTGCTCGGCGGCGAGCCGGGCGTCGGCAAGAGCACGCTCTTGTTGCAGGTGGTGGCGGCGCTGGCGGCGCGCTCGCGCGAGTCGGAGGTGCGCGGCGGCGTGCTCTACGTGAGCGGCGAGGAGTCGGCGGCGCAGGTCGCGGGGCGCGCCCGGCGGCTCGGGGTGGCCAACGACGCGGCGCTGCGGCTGCTCTCGACGGGCGAGCTCGACGCGCTCGAGGCCGCGGTGCTGAAGCTCGACCCGTCGATCATCGCGGTCGACTCGGTGCAGACGATGCGGGCCAACGACCTGGAGAGCGCGGCGGGTAGCGTCTCGCAGCTGCGCGAGGTCACCGCGCGTCTCGTCACGATGGCCAAGCAGCAGGGCCGCACGGTGCTGCTGGTGGGACACGTCACCAAGGACGGCTCGCTCGCCGGCCCGAAGGTGCTCGAACACCTCGTCGACGTGGTGCTGGCCTTCGAGGGGCAGCGCTCGGGCGGGCCGCGCATCCTGCGGGGCATCAAGAACCGCTTCGGGGCCAGCGGCGAGCTCTGCGTGATGGAGATGACCCGCGACGGGCTGCGCGAGGTGTCCGACCCGTCGGCGCTCTTCCTCGCCGAGCGCCCCAAGGACGTGCCGGGCTCGGTGGTGGTCTCGTCGGCCGACGGCGCGCGGCCGCTGCTGCTGGAGGTGCAGGCCCTGGTGACCCCTTCGGCGGCGCCCTCCCCGCGGCGCATCGCGACGGGGGTCGACGCGACGCGGCTGTCGATCCTCGCGGCGGTGCTGGCGCAGCGGGCGGGGCTGCCGCTGCGCGACCGCGACGTGTTCGTCTCGGTGGCGGGCGGCGCGTCGATCGAGGAGCCCGCGGTCGACCTGGCGATCGTGTGCGCGCTCGCGTCGAGCGTGGTCGAGCTGGCGATGCCCTCCGACCTGGTGGTCTTCGGCGAGGTGGGCCTCGCGGGCGAGGTGCGCGCCGTGCCGCGCTGCACGCCGCGCCTGGAGGAGGCGATGAAGCTCGGGTTCCGGCGCGCGCTCATCCCGAAGGCGAACGTCGACCGCGGCGAGGTGCCGCCCGGCATCACCGCCCACGGCGTCTCGCACGCGCGCGAGGTCGCCGCGTGGATCGAGCGCAAGGCCAGCAGCCGCGACTGATGGTTGGGCGGGAGTACCAAGTCCCCTAAACGCGCGAGCAGCCTTTGCGGGCGGAGGTCGTTTACCGTTACACGTAAGCGATGACCGACCGCCTGCCGAAGTCGCTGCGAGAGAGTCCGCTCTTCCTGACCGCGCGCGCCTCGCAGGCGCTGACGCAGCACTGCCGCGACGCGCTCGCGCAGGCGGGCTTCGAGGACGTCGGCGCGCCCGACCTCGCGGTGCTGGGCGCCCTGGAGGGCCTCGATCACGGGGAGAACCCGTCGAAGCTCGCCAAGGCGCTGCGCTACGAGAAGTCGTCGCTGACGCCCATCCTGGTGCGCCTGCGCGAGGCGGGCCTCGTCGCGCAGGTGAAGGACCCGAAGGACGCCCGCGCCCTGCGCATCACGATCACGAAGAAGGGCAGCAAGCGCCGCAAGGAGGCCGAGGCGGTCATCGAGGCGGCCACCGAGGCGCTGCTGCGCGACGTGCCGAAGAAGGTGCTGCGCCACCACGCGGAGTTCTGCGAGGCGCTGCTGCTCGCCGTCGAGCGCGGCGAAAAGGCGTAGACCGACCCCGGCGGTGTGTTGGTAGCCTCGCCAACCATGAAGCGATACCGCTGCACGCTCTGCGAGCACACCTACGACCCGGCCGCGGGTGACCCCGACTCGAACATCCCGCCGGGCACGGCCTTCGAGAGCCTGCCCTCCGGCTGGTCGTGCCCCGAGTGCGGGGCGACGAAGGCCGACTTCGAGCCCATCGACGACTGATGCGCGCGCGCGTCTCGTCGCTCGACGCGGGGCTCACGGTGACCGTCGAGCGCACCCTCCCGCTCTGGTACCGCGAGGGGGCCGCGCCGGCCCTCGACCGCCCCGCCTTCGTGCGCGCCGGGTCGGGCGTCACCTGGTGGGGCGACCGCCTCGCGGTGGTGCAGGACGACACGGCCTTCGTCGCGCTCGTCGACCCCCGCACCGGCGTCGCGGAGGGCGTCGCGCTGCCGGTCGATGACGGCGTGCGGCAGTTCGGCGTCGCGCGCGGCAACAAGGCCCGCAAGCCCGACCTGGAGTCGGTGCTCACGCTCCCCGACGGCCGCCTGCTGGCCTTCGGCTCGGGCTCGACCGCAGCGCGCGAGCGGCTGCTCACCCTCGGCCCCGACCGCGTTCCGCGGTGGATCAACGCCGCCCCGCTCTACCGGGCGCTGCGGGCCGAGCGCGCCTTCGCCGGCAGCGAGCTCAACGTCGAGGGCGCCGCGCTCGTGGGCGACCGGGTGCGGCTCTTCCAGCGGGGCAACGGCGCGGTGGTCGACGGCGTCGCGCCGGTCAACGCGACGGTCGACGTGGCGCTCGCCGCGCTGCTCGCGGCGATGGTTCGATGGATGAACGATCCCACCGACGACCGCGGCGTGAAGCTCACCGACGTGGCGACCTACGCGCTCGGCGCCATCGACGGCGTCGCGCTGAGCTTCACCGACGCGACCGCGTGGCCCGCGTCGCGCCCCGGCCGCGTCGCCTGGCTCGCGGCGGCGGAGGACTCCCCCGACACCTACCGCGACGGCCTCTGCGCGGGCTCGGCGCTGGGCTACGTCGACCCCGACGGGGCGGTCGGCCACCAGCCGATACGCAGCGCCGACGGGGCGCCCTTCCGCGCGAAGGCCGAGGGCGTCGTCTTCGACCGCGACGACCCCACCCTCGCCTGGGCGGTGCTCGACCTCGACGACCCCGAGCGCCCGTCGGAGCTGTGCGCGCTGCGCGTCATCAGCGCGTGAAGGTCACGTAGTCCTCGCGGGCGCAGCGCTCGAGCAGCGACTCGATGCGCGCGAGGCAGAGGGGCAACGCCGGTCGCTGCGTCGCAACCGGGGCGTCGCGCAGGGTGCGGGCGGTCGATGGTTCGCCCGACGAACGATTCGCCTCGAGGGCCTCGCGGGCGGCCTTGAGCAGCGCCGTGAGCTCGCGGCGCGGGCCGCTCCAGCGCGGCAGCACCTTGCCGAGCAGGGCGCGGTCGAGGGCCCAGCCGGGCGGCACCGGCAGCCCGTCGCGGGCGCAGCGGTCGACGAAGCGCAGCACCTCGGCGACGACGCGGAAGCCGAAGGGACGACCGTGGGCCGACATCACGGCGTGCAGCCGGTCGAGGGTGGCGCCGACGCCGTCCTGGCCCATCGCGAGGAGCATCGCGCGGGTGGGGTCGTGGTCGGTGTCGGCGGCCATCAGCGCGAGGCGCTCGCCCTCGCTGGCGGGCTCCTCGGCGGCGGTAGGATCGATCCACGTAGCGATGAGCGCGCTCGGGGCGGCGGGGGGGAATTCCCACAGCCACGCGCGGTCGAGCACCTTGGCGCTCAGCGGGTGGGTGGTCTCGTCGACGTTGATGGTTCCGAGCACGAAGACGTTGGCGCCGAAGCGCAGCGACGATGGTACGACCCCCGAACGATCGGAGGCGGACACCGGCTCGGCGCGGCCGTGGAGGTCGATCGGGGCCCCGCTCTCCATCGCCGAGAGCAGCTCGGCGAGGTAGTGCTCGGGGCGCGCGAGGTTCATCTCGTCGAGGATCAGGAAGTGCGCCTCGCCGGGGCGCTCGGCCGCGCGGAGCAGGAGGCGCAGCGCCGCGGTGAGCTCGTAGGCCGGCGGCTCGCGCATGACGTTGAGGTAGCCGAGCAGGCCGCGCGAATCGATCCAGTCGGGGCGCACCGAGACGACGGCCACGCGGGCGTCGGCGCCGCCGGGGAGCCCCGCCGTGACGAACTGGGCGAGCCGCAGCGCGAGGCGGGTCTTGCCCGTGCCCGAGACGCCCGCGAAGACCGCGAAGGGCCGCGTGCGCAGGCCCACCAGCACCGCGCGGAGGTGGTCGAGCTCGAAGCGCAGACCCTCGGAGCGCAGCGAGCGCTCGAAGCGCCGCGCGAGCTCCTCGATGGTCGCGGGGCGCAGCATCGAGGGGACGATCTCCCACGGCCGCGCGCACGCCACCTCGGCCCGCGCCCCCGACGCGGCCGGCACGCACTGCAGGTCGCCCAGCGCGCGGCGCACCGCCAGCCAGAGGAGCGGTCGCACCGCGGCGTCGCCGAGGCACTCGCGCACCGCCTCCCAGGCGCCGTCGAGCAGGCCGAGGTCGGCGA
>JAQBQI010000787.1 GCA_028287085.1 Myxococcaceae bacterium | reverse complement strand
TCGCCCTCCCCTCCCCGCTCTGGTCGGCGCCGGCGGGCGCGCACGCGGTCGTCGCGTGCTGCGCCGCGCGGTGCAGCGCGCCGGTCGCGGTGACGGTCGAGCGCCGTTAGCACCTCGTTTGCCCCGGTGATGCGGCGCGGACTACCGTGCGCCCGATGCGCGCCTCCATCCTCCTCGGGTTGCTCTTCGTTGGCTGCGGTGCGCGCACGGCGCTCACCGAGGGGGACGCGGGCGTCGATGACGTCTCGATCGCGCCAATCGATCGGCCGCCGACGGTCGAAGTCGGCTTCGATGTCGGCTTCGACGTCGGCTTCGATCGCCCCGTCGCGGTCGACCTCGGCACGCCGGTCGATCGGCCGATCGTGCCGCCGCCCGACCGACCGGCATTCTGCGGCGACGGCGTCGTGGGCGGCGCCGAGGAGTGCGACCGCGGCGCCGACAACGGACCCACCGACGCGTTCACCCTCTCGCAGCCGGGCCGGCCCTCCGTCGTGGTGCGACCGCTCGCGCGACCGCTGTCGGCGGCGGGATTCTACGCGTACGAATCCGCCAGCGCGCACACGGGCTTCGAGGACGTGGGCCTCGCGAGTCACATCCTCTACGTCGACGCCGCGACGGGCACGCTGAGCCTCGTCTACGTCGCCGGCCGCGACGGCGACCTCGGGCTCGCGCCGCTGCAGGGCGACGCCGCGCTCCAGCTCAATTGGCTGGGCGTCCCGGCGGGGGCGTCGGTCGCGGCGTCGGACGACGAGGGCGAGCTGCGCGGCGTCGGCGGCGGGCGCTTCGAGGGGCGCTGGTCGTTCAACAACAACACCGACGGCGGGGCGATCCAGGGGCTCCCGTGGGACCAGGCGTGGCGGGTGGTCGTCCAGACCGTGCGCGTCGAGGGCATCGCGCGCTCCCGCTTCATCGGCTTCAACGGCGCGCCCGCCGCGCTCACGCTGCGCGACGACGTGGTGATCACCCACCGCGTGGGCGACCTGTGCCGCGAGGACTGCCGCCGGCCGCGCTGCGGCGACAACCGCCTCGACGCGGGCGAGCGCTGCGACGACGGCAACCTCGCGGGCGGCGACGGCTGCGCCGCCGACTGCCAGCGCTTCAACTGACCGGAGCCTACCGCGCGAGGACCGACATCACGCCCTGCACGAGGGCGAGGTCGCGGGTCTGCGCGACGCTCGGGTCGACCGCGAGCACCTGCCCGTAGAGCCGGAGCTGGCGCGCGCGCAGCGCCTGGTCGGCGGGGCTCGCGCTGCGGGCGAGGGTCTCCCACTCGGCGGTGAGCTGCGCGGTGAGCCAGTCGAGCTCGACGGGGTTGGCCGGCTGCGGATCTTCGAGGGTGCGCGGCGAGGTGAGCAGGCGGTAGAGGCGCAGCTTCTCGACGCCGCGGACGCGGTCGGCGGGGGTCGGCGCGGCGGCGTTGGTGGCGTAGCGGTCGCGCAGCGCGGCGAGCTCGCGCTGTAGCCGCGCGGTCACCGGGGTCGCGACGTCGCGGGCGATGAGCTTCGCGAAGGCCAGCGACGCGCGGGCCGCGACCTGGTCGGCGACGCCCAGGCCGAAGCGGGTCGAGGTCGGGGCGTCGTCGCGGGCGTTGGCGCGCAGCAGCTCGACGTCGGCGCGCATGGTCTCGAGCGTCGCGAGCGCGGCCGGGGCGCGGCCGTTGACGTTGGCCGTGAAGGACGCGTCGAAGCGCTGGAGGGCGTCGTGGTTCTCGCGCCACGACCAGGTTCCGAGGGTCGACAGGAGGACGGCGCAGGAGAAGAGCAGCGCCCCCACCGCGTTGCGACGGCCCTTGCGGCGGTGCACCTCGACCGCGCTGGGGCCGGCGAGCTCGTGGTCGGGGAGCACGACGTGGGAGATCCAGTCGCGGAGGAAGGAGCCGCGCTGGCCGGTCGGCGCGAGGCCCCCGGCGACGCGGGCCATCGACTCGGCGGCGCTCGAGAAATAGATGCCGCGGGCGCTCACCCTCCCCTGGAAGACGTTGGACGCGAAGAGGGTCGCCGCGAAGCGCAGCAGGTTGGGCCGCAGCGCCGCGAACCACTGCGGAAACTGGTAGTTCGTGACGCGCGCCTCGCCCGGGTCGCGGCCGCCCATGCGCCGCAGCGAGCGCTGCACCAGGGTCTGGAGCAGCTCGTCGAAGCCGCGCGTGAGGCGCTCGCTGATGGGCGTCGCGTCGTCGAGCTTCCAGGTGCTACCCCAGATCTGCCCGCGCTCGGCCTCGCGCAGGTCGGAGAAGAAGTCGGGGAAGCCCGGCAGCAGGTCGCTGCGCGTCACCATCAGGTACACGGGCACGTCGATGCCGAGGTAGCCGAGGGCCTCGTCGAGGCGCTCGCGCACGCGCTTGGCCGCGGCGTCGACGTCCTCCGGGCGCGCCGCCGGGATCGAGTCGGCGGCCATCGTGATCACCACCGCGTGCAGCGGCTGGGCGGGCCGGAGCGTCGCGAGGTTGCGCAGCAGCGTGAGCCACTCGGGCAGCGCCGCCTCGCCGAGGATGTAGCTGCCGCCGGTGTCGATCCAGGCGCACTGCGGGGTGATCCACCAGCGGCAGTTGCGGCCGCCGCGGGCCCCGCCCGACGGCGTGGCGTACGCGAAGGGCTGCCCCGACGAGGCCAGCATGCTGCTCTTGCCCGACTGCGGCAGGCCCATGACCAGCACCCACGGGAGCGCGTCGAGCGTGTGCCGCGCCGACTGCCCCGCCGAGGCGCCGGTGAGGCGCTGCACGGCGTCGCGGATGTCTTCCTCCATGCTCGCGATGCCGGCGCGCTGCTCCTCGGTCGCGGCGAGCGCGCGGCGCGCGATGGTGCTGGCGAGCACGCCGCGCTGGGAGGTCGAGCCGATGGTGGCGAGGTGGCGCTCGCCGAGGACGGCGTAGACCACCACCGCGACGCCCAGCACGCCGAGCAACGCGTAGCCGGCGGTGCCGAGCGGGAGGGCGGCCCCGAGGGCGACGAGCGTGAGGAGGAAGACGGCCGCGATGAACCGGTGGCCCTGCATGAGGGCCGCAGTCTACCGAAGGCCGCGCGGTGTGAGGTCAGAGAACCGCGGGCCGCAGATCACCACCGCACGAGTGAGGGCGTGGGGTGCGCGGTCTGCTGGCCGAGCCCGAGCTGCCCGAAGGTGTCCTCGCCCCAGCAGGCGACGGTGCCGTCGACGAGCGCGGCGCAGGTGTGCGACTCGCTGCTCGCGACCTTCGCGACGGGGCCGAGCCCCGACGGGGGGACAGCGACGGTCCGATCGTCGGTGGTGCCGTCGCCGAGGGCACCGGTGAAGTTGCCGCCGCGGCACGAGAGCGCCCCGCCCGCGCGCACGGAACACAGCGTCTGGGGGCTGCCCGCGACCTGCGTGGCGCCCCGCAGGGCGTCGACGGGCGTCGGCGTCGGGAGGGATTCGCCGCGCCCGGAACCGAAGCGCTCGGTGTCGTTGGCGCCCCAGCAGCGGACCTCCCCCGACGCCGTCGCCGCGCAGCCGAAGAAGGCGGCGAGCCAGAGGCGGGTCGCGACCGCGAGCCCCGGGACGGCCGTCGGTACGAGGCGATCGGTGACGGTGCCGTCGCCCAGCTGGTGGGCGTGGTTGTCGCCCCAGCAGAAGGTGCGCCCGCCCACGGTGGTCGCGCAGGTGCTGGCGTCGCTCAGCGCGACGTCCGCCACGGGGTCGAGGCCGCCGACGTCGACCGGCGCGAAGCGATCGACCGTGGTGCCGTCGCCCGCCTGTCCGGAGGCGTTGTCGCCCCAGCAGGCCAGCGAACCGTCGCGCCGCCGCGCGCAGGTCGTGCCGCCGCCCGCCGCGACCTGCGCCACGTCGCCGAGACGCGAGACCCGCACGGGGCCGGGCGCCAGAACCGAGCTCTCGACCGGGCCGCCGAGCGCGCCGTGGCGGTTGTCGCCCCAGCAGTAGGCCAGCCCCGTCGAGGTCCACGCGCAGGTGTGGAAGTCGCCCGCCGCGAGGCCCACGACCGACGGCAGGTTGGTCACCACCGTGGGGAGCGTTCGGTTGGACCGCGCGCCCTCCGCCACCGCGCCGGACTGGTTGGAGCCCCAGCAGCGCACCGAGCCGTCGCGACCGCGGGCGCAGGTGTGGGCCCTGCCCGCGACGACCTCCGCGACGTCGGCGAGGCCCGGCACCGCGGTGGGCGCGAGGCGCAGCTCCATCGCCCCGTTGCCGAGCTGGCCCGCGTAGTTGGTGCCCCAGCAGCGCACGGCGTCGTCGGCCCAGCGAGCGCAGGTGAAATCTCCGCCCGCGGCGATCTGCGCCGTCGCGGGCGGGGCGACCACGTCGACCGCGGAGGCCGCCCCGCCGCTCAGCTGGCCGTAGGAGTTGAAGCCCCAGCAGCGGGCCGCTCCCGCGCGCGTGCGGGCGCAGGCATGGTAGGGGCCGAGGGCGATCTCGGCGACGCCGGCGAGGCCCTCGACCGACGCCGGGTCGGCGCGGTCGGCGATGGAGCCACCGGGCGATTCGCCGCCGAAGTTCGCGCCCCAGCAGAGCACGCTGCCGTCGGCGCGGAGCGCGCACGCGCGCCTGCCCGCGACCCCGACGGCCGTC
>JAQBQI010000720.1 GCA_028287085.1 Myxococcaceae bacterium | reverse complement strand
GCCCGGGTGCGGCGGCGTCGGGTTGGCCGCGCGCCAGTCGTCGAGCGCCTTCTGCCGCGAGGCGCGCTGCGCGGGCGGCAGGCTCGACGGCACGCCGTAGCGGTGGTCGTTGGCCAGGTTGACCCGGCCGCGCGCGGCGGAGATGCGCCCCTCGCAGTGGTCGTAGCTGCCGAAGTCGTCGGTGTCGTAGCCGGCCTCCATCAGGAGCTGCTTGCACTTCGCCGAGAACATCGCCGAGGCGCCGCCCTTCAAGAAGGCGATCGGCGTGTGCGGTGCGGGCGGGCCCATCAGGTCCACCTCTCGGGCCGCAAAAAGCGCTCGCGCCAGCGGGTCGTGGCGTCGTCGTCGTCGTCGTCGGGCCCCTCCGCGACTCCGGCGAAGCCGCGCGGAAAGCGGGTCTGCGCGCCCGCCAGCGCGGGCCAGAGCGCGTGGTGGAGCGCGTGCACCGCGTGCGGATACTCGAAGCGGTTCATGTCGCCCGCCGTCGGCGACTCGCCCGCGCGGAAGAGCAGGCCGTGGCGCAGGGGCATCCGCGCGACCCCCGCCACGTCGCTGCCCCCGTCGGCGAGCGCGGGCGCCGCCGCGGCGTAGCGCGCCGCCATCTTCGCCCCGACGAGGGTGAGCCACGAGGCCGAGGGGAGGTGCTCGCGCGCGAAGAGGCTTTGCCCCTCGGGCGTCGGCACGTCGAGGGCCCAGTAGCGCTTGCACAGCCGTCGAATCGCGCCAAAGGCGTTGCGCGGGAGCTCGTCGTTCCAGAGCAGCGCCACGCCGCCGACGGCGCAGGCGAAGGGGTGGTCTTGCGCGACCTCCAGGGCGAGCGCGAGCAGCTCGCCGGCGTCGGTGTCGAGCGGCAGCGCGAACTGCAGGTACCCGCACGCACCGCCCGGCCGCGGCGCGACTTCACGGTAGGTGAACGACAGGCTCGGCACGTCGGTGCGGTCGGCCACCTGCACGCGCAGCAGGTGGCGCGGACCGTCCGGCGAGCGCAGCGCCGCGGTCACCTCGTCGCGGCGGCCGAGGTCCCGCCAGCCGGCGCGCGCCGAGCTGCGCACGTAGCGGAGCACGCCCGACTGCGGCCGTCGGAAGAAGCTCTCCAGCAGCGCCGCGGCCCCCGCCTCCGCCCAGCGGCGCTCGTCCTCGAGGTAGACCGTGAGCGCGAGCACCGGCCGCGCGAGCACGACGTCGCGCCGCTCGCGCAGCACCATCAGCGGCGGCCCGTGGGAGTCGTCGAAGCCGAGGCGCGGCGCTGGGTTCGGGGCGAGCGACAAGGGGCCTCAGGTCGAGTTGCCGAAGCCCGGGTTGCCCGTGATGGAGACCGGCGAGCCCTCGAAGAGCACCATCACCGCCGGCACCGGCAGGGGCCACGCGTGCCCCGAGGTCTGCATGGTGGTGATGTCCTTCTGGGTGCCCGCCTCGTTGCCGCTGATCTTCTTCACCTTGCCGTCGGCGTTGAGCACCTTCTTGCCGTTCACCTTCGTCTTCTCGGTGCCCGGGTCGAGGTTCGACGACGACCCGGTGATCGGGTACGGCAGCGGCAACGGCGACGGCGCCGCCGGGGTGATGCACACGTTCGGCGCCATCGGCACCACGGTGTGCCCCGAGTCCTCGCACACGACGTCCATCTTCAACACGGTCACGCCCACGGTGCTGCCTCCCCCCCCGATCAGTTGATCCGCACGTTGCGCCCGAGCACCTTGAGCAGCTCGCGCGCCCGGCTCACCACGCGGTTGCCGAAGCTCTCCACGTCGGCGCCCTTCACCTGCACGAAGGCGGCGCCGGTGCGCAGCGTGGCCTCCTCCGCCGCCGTCACCACGAAGCGCTCGACCGCGACGTGCACCGAGCCCGCGCGGTCGATCGTCACGGGCCGCGCCGTGAGCAGCACCCCCGCGATCACCGCCCCCGCCGAGAGGTCGAGCACCACCCGGGCGCCCGTCGCGCAGGCGTCCTCCACGAGCGCCGGGTCGACCGCGGCGTCGCGCGTCGCCACGAGCACGGCGGCGCCCACGCGCACCCGCCAGTGGTGCTCGCCCGCGCGCGCCTCGACCACGCCCAGGGCCACGCCCGGCAGCGCGGGGCTCTGCCGCGGCGCCTTCGCTGTCATCTTCCGTACGGTTCCCATCGCAGGTCACCTCTCTCAGCCGGGGCTGATGTCGCTCGGGTCGATGCGCAGCGAGCCCGTCGCCTGGATCGTCACGTCCAACCCGCTGATCGTCACGCCGTCGGCGTCGATCACCACCTCGCTCAGCCCGCACTTCAGCGTGATCGACTGCGCCGCCTTGCCGACGATCTTCGAGGCGGTCACGGCCGCGGCGCCCTGCGCGGTGATCCCGTGGTCGCCGCCGATGGACTGCCGCATCGCGCCCGCCACGTTGGTGGCGAAGGCCGCCATCGCGCTGATGTTCAGGGCCTGCGCCACGTTGACCATGTAGATCCCCACGGCCTCGGTCTTCGAGCCGCCGGTGGTCTCCGAGCGCCCGCCGCCCGCGAGCTCGATGCGCGCGGCGCCGACGGTGTCCTGCGCGTTGCCGGCCACGATCACCTCGACGCTCATCACCGAGTTGACCACCGCCACCGCGCCGATCGTCTCGGTCACGTCGCCGCCGACGACCGTGCCCCAGGTGCCCGAACCCCCGCCGCCACCGCCACCACCACCACCGCCGCCACCACCGCCGCCACCACCACCGCCACCGCCGTCGGCACCGGGCAGTCCCAGCGCCGCGAGGGCGTTGCTCGCGACCGCGCCGGCCATGCCCGCGGCCATCGCGCTGGGGTCGGGCATCGCCGGGCCTGATGGCCTCGCCGCGGCTGCTGGAGCGGCGTGATCGTCACCCGGGGGCAGTCCGAGCGCGCCCGCGGGGTTCGGTCCCATCAGCCCCGCCGATGGGCCCAGGAAGGGCGCCGCCGACC
>JAQBQI010000707.1 GCA_028287085.1 Myxococcaceae bacterium | reverse complement strand
GGCGGCGCCCCCCCGGCGATGAGCGCGCGCGCCCCCGCGACGACGGCGTCGGCGGCGCCCGCCCACCTCCCGGCGCTCGACGGCCTGCGCGGCGTCGCGGTGCTGCTCGTGATGCTCTGCCACTTCGGCCCCGAGCTCCCGGTGGGCACCCGCGCCGCCAACGCCGTCGCGCGATTTCTCTCCGCGGGCTGGGTCGGCGTCGACCTCTTCTTCGTGCTGTCGGGCTTCCTCATCACGCGCATCCTGCTCGCGGCGCGGGGCTCGCCCGGGTACTTCAAGAACTTCTACGCCCGCCGCGTTCTACGCATCTTCCCGCTCTACTACGCGACGCTGCTCATGGTCTTCGTGGTGCTGCCGTGGCTCGGCGCGACGGCCGCGCCCGAACCCGCCGCGAGCCACCAGGCCTGGCTCTGGACGTACACCTCCAACCTGCTGGTCGCGCGCCTGCGGTCCTTCGTCTTCCTGACGCCCGCGGCCAACCTCAACCACTTCTGGTCGCTCGCCATCGAGGAGCAGTTCTACCTGCTGTGGCCGCTCGTCGTGGCGCTGCTGCCGCGCGCGTGGCTGCTGCGCGCGACGGCCCTCGGCCTGCTCGCGAGCCCGCTGCTGCGCCTCCTGCTGCTGCGCCACGGCGCCGCGACGATGACCCTCTACACCCTCACGCCGTGCCGCCTCGACGGGCTGCTCGCGGGGGCGATGCTCGCGTCGGTCTACGCCGACGAGGCGCTGTGGGCGCGGGCGCGCCGGCTCGCGTGGCCGGCGCTCGCCGTGGGCGCGCTGGGCTACGGGCTCATCGTGCGGGGCAACGGCCCGTGGGAGCTGTCGCGGCCGATGTCCGTGGCGGGCTACTGGTTCGTGACGCTGTTCTTCGCGGGCGCGCTGGCGCGGGTGCTCGCGGCGCCCGACGGCGTGCTCGCGCGGGCGATGCGGGCGCGGCCGTGGGCGTGGCTGGGGAAGTACAGCTACGGGCTCTACGTGCTGCACCGCGTGGGCGTGGTGCGCTGGCTGGTCGACGGCGACCCGATGGCGATGGGCCGCGCGCTGCTGGGCGCGGGCGCCGCGCCGGAGCGGGCCGAGACCGTGGGGCTCGTCGCGTACGTGCTGGTCTGCACGGCGGTGACGGTGCCGCTGGCCTACGCGAGCTACCAGCTGCTGGAGCGGCCCTTCCTGCGGCTGAAGGCGGGCTTCGGGGGGACGGGCGCGGCGGTGGCGACGGCGACGGAGACGGAGGCGGCCCCGCGGGGGGCGCGCCGGCGCCGTCGGCTCGGCGGCTCGCGCGCTCCACGATCCGACGAGGCGTGAACCCCGCCGTGCTCCGCGCCGGCGGGGTCCCTCCCACCGCACGCGGGGTCCATTTTGCCGCACCCCCTGACGGCCGGGCCGGGGCCCGCCCGTCGCGCCCTGCGGCGACGCGCGCGATGGCACGGCCCGTGATGTTGCCGCCGTCCCCGATGCACGCACCCGACGCTACCCTGGACGGCGCGCCCGCGACGTCGCGCCCGACGCCCGTCTGGCTCCGCGACCTCCCCGCGTCGCTCGTGACCTTCCTCGTGGCGATGCCGCTCTCGATGGGCATCGCGCTCGCGTCGGGGGCGCCGATCATGGCGGGCCTGATCTCGGCGGCGATCGGCGGGCTCGTCGTCGGCGCGCTCTCCGGCGTCCCCCTCCAGGTCAGCGGCGCCGCCGCGGGCCTCGCGGTGATGGTGTTCACGCAGATCGAGCGCTTCGGGTTCCGCACCGTGCTCGCGATCGTGGTCGCCGCGGGCGCCATCCAGCTCGCGCTCGGCTTCGGCAAGGTCGCCCGCGTGACCCTGGCGATCTCGCCGGCGGTGATCCACGGGATGCTGGCGGGCATCGGCGTGCAGATCTTCCTCGCGCAGCTCCACGTCGTGCTCGGCGGCCGGCCGCAGAGCTCGGCGCTGCGCAACGTCGCGGAGCTGCCCCGCCAGGTCGAGAACGTGCACGGGCCCGCGATGCTGCTGGGCCTGCTGACGATCGGCGTGCTGGTCGCGTGGCCCGCCGTCGAGCGGCTCGTCGGGCCGAGGCTCAAGGCGCTGCCCGGCCCGCTGGTCGCCGTCTGCCTCGGGACGCTCGCCGCGCTGCACTGGGGGGGCGACGTCCCGCGCGTGACCGTCCCGCACGACTGGCGGAGCGCGTTCACCCTGCCGGTGCTCCCCCCCGCGGCGCAGCTCGGCGGCGCGATCGTCGCGGCCGTCAGCCTCGCGGTGGTGGCGAGCGCCGAGTCGCTGCTCTCGGCGATCGCGACCGACAAGATGCACGCCGGCCCGCGGGCCGACCTCGACCGGGAGCTGGTCGCCCAGGGCGTCGGCAACATGCTGGCGGGGCTCTGCGGCGGCCTGCCCGTCACCGGGGTCATCGTGCGCTCGACCGCCAACATCTCCGCGGGCGCGCGGACGCGCCTCTCGACGATGCTGCACGGCCTGTGGACGGTGGTGTTCGTGACGCAGCTCGCGTTCGTGCTCAACCGCATCCCCCTCTCGGTGCTCGCGGGGCTGCTCTGCGTCGTGGGCGCCAGGCTGGTGTCGCCGGCGCACATCCGCGAAATGAAGAAGCACCGGCAGCTCGCGATCTACCTGCTGACGCTGGGCGGCGTGGTCGGCATCAACCTGCTGGCGGGCATCGGCATCGGCATCGCCGCGGCGGTCGCGCAGCTGCTCGCGAAGCTGGCGCACGTCGAGATCGTCTCCAGCCACGAGGGCCCGCGGTGGCACATCGTGGTGAAGGGCTCGCTGACCTTCCTGGCCGTGCCGAAGCTGTCGGGGGCGCTGGCGGCCGTCCCGCCGCAGGCCCACGTCGACCTCGACCTCGACGTCGAGGTGATGGACCACGCGGCCTGGGAGTCGATCCACGCGTGGCGCGCCAACCACGAGAAGACCGGCGGCACCGTCGACATGGACCGCATCCACGAGATCTGGTCGGCCGCCGACCGCGGCGCCCGCGCGGGCGTGCCGGCCGCGTGACGGCGCCCGCGGGGGTGGCACGACGCGTGTAATGGGCGCCCGCCGTGAAGCGACTCCTCGACGGCCTCGAGCGATACGAAGACATGGTGCGGCCCTACGACCTCGAGCGCTTCGCGGCGCTCGCGAAGGCTCAGTCGCCGCACACGATGTTCATCACCTGCGCCGACAGCCGCGTCGTGCCCGACCGGATGCTCGGCTCCAACCCCGGCGAGATCTTCGTCGTGCGCAACGTCGGCAACCTCGTGCCGACGCTCGACGTCGACGCCGGCTCGAGCGTCCCGGCGGCGATCTCGTTCGGCATCGCGGCGCTGGGCGTGCGCGACATCGTCGTCTGCGGGCACTCCGACTGCGGCGGCATGAAGGCGCTGCTGGGCGACCCGGTGGAGGAGTTCCACCTGCGGCGCTGGCTCGAGCTGGCGCGGCCCGACGTCGCCCAGTGGCGGGGCCTCGGCCGCGAGCCCGAGCCCGGCCCCGAGCACGACCAGCTCTCCCGCTGGTGCGCGCGCCGGCAGCTCGACCACCTCGAGACCTACCCCGGCGTGCGTGCGGCGCGCGAGCGCGGCGACCTGCGCCTGCACGCCTGGTGGTTCGACATCGCGGCGGCGCGCATGATGGCGTGGTCGCCGGACGCCGGCCGCTACGTCCCCGCGCGCGACGCCCTCTCCGCCGCGCTGAGGGAGCGCGGCGAAGCGCCGCACGACCCCGCGGCGCAGCCCGGCTGAGGCGCCGCCCCGCGCGGGCGCAACCGCGCGCCATGAACCGCCTCCGGGGCGGCGCGCCGCGCGATATATAGTCCGCGGTGAACCCCCCCAGAGCGTGCGCATGAACAAGGTCGCGACGGCCTGCTCGATCGTGTTGGCCTTCATCCTCGGCGTGCTCGTCGGCGA
>JAQBQI010000705.1 GCA_028287085.1 Myxococcaceae bacterium | reverse complement strand
CGTCGGCGGCGGGCTCGACGCGCTCGGCCGCGAGGGGGCCCTGCGTGGGCGCGGCCGCGGCGGCGGGGTTGGCCCACAAGCGCGGGGCGGGAGCACACGCGAGGAGGGAGGGCGCGAGGGCGAGGGCGAGGAGTCGCATCGCGGGGTGAACGCCCGCGGGGCGCCGGTGTTTTCCCGAAAGGCGCGTCGTGGTACGGGAGCCGCGAATTTCATCCCAGGCGTTCGCGATGGAGGACAGCATGTACGGCTTCGATATCACCGAGGAGCAGAAGGGTCTCATCGACACCACCCGTCGCTTCACCCGCGAGCGGATCATCCCGGTTGCCGGGCAGTACGACGAGGAGGAGAAGTTCCCCGACGAGCTCTTCCGCGACGCGCACGCGCTGGGGCTGGCGAACCTGGAGGTTCCGCAGGAGTACGGCGGCATGGGGCTCTCGTGCCTCGACCACTGCCTCGTGCTGGAGGAGCTCTCGTACGGCTGCGTGGGCATCCAGACGGTGTTCGCGGGCAACAGCCTCGGCTCGATGCCCATCGTGCTCGCGGGCACCGACGAGCAGAAGAAGAAGTACCTCACCTCGCTCACCGAGGAGCCCATCTTCGCCGCCTACGCGTGCTCCGAGCCCGACGCGGGCAGCGACGTCGCGGGGCTCAGCACCCGCTACGACCGGGTCGGCGACGAGTACGTCATCACCGGCCAGAAGCGCTGGATCACCAACGCCCACGCCGCGCGGTGGTTCACCGTGCTCGCCACCAAGGACAAGGCCCTCAAGCACAAGGGCATCACCTGCTTCGTCGTCGACGCCGACGCGCCCGGCGTGAAGATCGGGCGCCACGAGAAGAAGCTCGGCCAGCGCGCGAGCCACACCTGCGACATCCTGTTGGAGGAGGTGCGCGTGCCGGCGAGCGCCGTCGTCGGCGGCGAGGGCAACGGCTTCAAGGTCGCGATGCGCACCTTCGACCGCTCGCGCCCGTGGATCGCCGCGGGCGCCGCCGGCGTGATCCGCCGCGCGATGGACGAGAGCGTGGCCTACGCGAAGGAGCGCAAGACCTTCGGCGTGCCCATCGGCCAGCACCAGGCCATCCAGATCATGCTGGCCGACATGGCCGTGAAGTACGAGGCCACCCGCCTGCTCTGCCACAAGGCCGCCTGGAACATCGACCAGGGCAGCCCCGAGTCGGTGGTGAGCGCGTACGCCAAGGTCTTCGGCGCCGACAGCGCGATGGAGGTCACCACCGACGCGGTGCAGGTCTTCGGCGGCTACGGCTACACCCGCGAGTACCCCGTCGAGAAGCTCATGCGCGACGCCAAGCTGCTCCAGATCTACGAGGGCACCTCGCAGATCCAGCGCATGGTCATCGCGCGCACGCTGCTCGGGCGCTGACGCCGCCGTTGTCGGCGGCGCCGCCCGCGCGATACCGTCGCGCCCACCGATGACCCGCGCGGCCGCCCTCCTCTTCCTCACCCTCGTCACCCTCGCCTGCGGCGCCTCCACCGGGCTGCGCGAGGGCGACGCCGGCCCCGACGTCCCGGTCACCGTCGACCGCCCCGCGGCCCAGGCCGTCGGGCCGTGGGAGCGCTGCTTCCCCGGCGACACCTGCACCGACGACACGACCTGCACCCCGACGATCTTCAGCGCCAACGCGCTCCCCGGGCGCCTGTGCACCCGCCCCTGCGCGCGCGCCACGGCGTGCCCGATCCGGGGCCGGCACTCGTCCTTCCCGGTGGGCTGCGCGACGGCCACGCCCGACACCGGCGACGGGCAGTGCTTCGAGGTCTGCGAGTCGACCGCCAACTGCGGCCCCGGCACGCAGTGCGTCGCGCGCGCGGGCATCGCCTTCCAGCTCTGCCTGCCCGTCGGCACCGCGCCCTGAGCCCACGCCCCTTCCTTCCACCCCGAGGAGACCGACCGATGCGCTTCCCCCTCATTGTCGGCGTCACCGCGGCGCTCGCCGCCGGGTGCGCGAGCGGCCCGCCCACCCTCTTCACGACGGCCCGCGACGCGGGCGCCCGCCCCGCCGACGGCGCCCTCGTCGGCACCAACGACGGCGGAGCGGTCACCCCGATCCCCATCCGCGACGCGGGCGCGGCGTCCAATTGCAGCGAGGCCGCGCAGCTCGTCTACGTGCTCTCCGACCAGAACGACCTCTACAGCTTCCGCCCCAACCTCCGGCAGTTCACCCGCATCGGCGCGCTCGGCTGCCCCCGCAGCGCGGGCTCGCCCAACTCGATGGCCATCGACCGCGACGCCGTCGCGTGGGTCAACTACGTCCAAGGCGGCCTCGGCGACTCCGCGGGCGCGATCTACCGGGTGAACACCGCCGACGCGAGCTGCACCGCCGCGGCGCCCGTGCGCATGCCCGCGGGCTGGTACCGCCTGGGCATGGGCTTCTCCACCGTGAGCGCCGACGACACCACCGAGAACCTCTTCGTCGCCAGCACCGCCGACCCCCTCGGCGGCGGCAGCCAGGGGCTCGGCAGCGTCGAGACCGGCCGCGGACTGCTGCACATCATCGGCAACTTCTCGGGCGCGTTTCGGGGGCAGAGCGCCGAGCTCACGGGCACCGGCGACGGGCGCCTCTTCGGCTTCTTCACCACGACCCCGGTGCAGGTCGCGCAGCTCGACCGCGCCACCGGCGCCGTGCTCGACGCGACCCCGCTGCCCGGCGTCGAGACCCCGCAGGCGTGGGCCTTCACGTTCTGGGGCGGCGACTTCTACCTCTACACCGCCCCCTCGGCGCTCGCCGGGCGCACCACCAACGTCACCCGCTACCGCCCCTCCGACGGCTCGATCGACCCGCGCTACATGACCGACATCGGGTTCCGCATCGTCGGCGCGGGCGTGTCGACCTGCGCGCCCGTCGCCCCGCCGCCGTAGCCCCGCGCTTACCGCTGCCGGTAATTCCGCCCTCGCGGACCCGCCGCGGTAGGTGACGGCCGGCTTATGGGGGCGAGCGCGCGAGTCGTCGGGGTGGTCGCGGTGGCGCTGGGGCTGGCGCCGGCGCGGGCGAGCGCCGACCCGCCCAGGGTGCAGGGGCTCACCGCGCCGTCCGAGCGGCCGGCGGAGTCGCGCCAGCCCGAGGAGCGCGTCACGCCGCCGACCGGCGAGGGCCCGTCCACGTCGCTGGTGGGCGCGCCGCGGACGCCCGTCACGCGCTACCGGGACACCGACCCGCGGCTGCTGCCGCCGCCGGTTCCCTTCGGGGTGCCGACGCCGATCTCCGCGGGCTGGCGCGACGACCGCTTCTTCGTGAGCACCCCGAGCTACGACTGGTTCATCTCGCCGGGCGGCCGCCTCCAGCTCGACTTCCAGACCTTCGCGCCGCTGTCGCTCTCCGACAACCTCGCGGTGGTCGACCCCGCCACCGGGGCGACGGGCAGCGCGCCGAGCCCCCTGCGCACGGGCTTCCAGGTGCGCCGGGCGCGCATCGAGCTGGTCGGCGGCGTGCTCAGCTTCCTCACGTGGCAGCTCGGCGCGGAGTTCACCGACAACGGCCCGCAGACCGCGGCCGACCTCCTGCTGAACCTCCGCTTTCGCACCTGGATGAACCTCCAGATGGGGCAGTTCGACGCGCCCTTCACCATGGAGAACCGCACCTCCGACCGGTACCTCGACTTCGTCGAGCGCTCGCTCACCGTGCGCGCGCTGGGCGTCCCGACCAACAAGGAGGTCGGGCTGATGTTCTGGGGCGAGGACGCGCGGCGCCTCGCGCACTGGTCGGCCGGCGTCTTCAACGGCGGCGGGCCCGGGCAGTTCACCCCGACCAACCAGGTCGAGGGCATGGCGCGGGTGTTCTTCCACCCCTTCATCGTGGGCCACCCCCTCGGCCTCGGGCGCTACCTCCAGGTCGGCGCCTCGGCCCGCGTCGGCAGCCGCTCGCTCGGCGCGCAGAGCGCCTACCCCGCGATGCTCACCCCGGCCGGGTACACCCTCTTCGACGCGACGCCGCGGCCCGACGTGACCATCGTCGCGCGCGGACTCCAGTGGGCCGTCGCCGCCGAGCTCGTGCTGCCGCTCGACCGCGTCGAGCTGCGCGGCGAGTTCGTCTACGTGCGCAACCAGACGGGCGAGGTCGACGCGCCGGCCGGCGCCTCGCTCGCCCGCGACCCCGCGCGGGTCGGCGCCCTCGAGGGCTACGGCCTCTACGCCCAGCTCGCCTTCTGGCTCGTCGGGCTGCCCGGGACCGTGCCGCCGTCGACGCCGACCGCGACCGCCCCCCGCACCGACACCCTCCCCGGCTACCAGGACCCGCCCACCCTGCGCCCCGCCCGCTCGGAGCCCCTCACGCTCCCGCTCGGGCTCCAGCTGCTGCTCCGCTTCGAGACCGTGAACTTCACGTACCGCAGCGCGTCCCTCGCGGGCGCGCCGCCCGCGGCGCTCGACGCCAGCGGGCGCTACCGCGTCCACGCCGTCGAGCTCGGGCTCAACCTCTGGCTCACCCGGCACGCGCGCCTGCTCGTCGACTACCGCCACTACGTCTTCCCCGGCGGCGGCGGCGCGACCTCCGACGCCGCCAACCGCATGGCCGGACCCGCCGGGCACGAGGGCCGCTACGGCGAGTTCACCACGCGGCTCGCCCTCAACCTGTGAGCCACGCGATGCCCCTCCGCCCAACCGCCGGGAGCCCCCCGCTGATGCCAACGAACGGTGACGCCCACCCGCGCCTCAGCCGGCGCGCGCTGCTGCAGTGCCTCGCGGCCTCGGCCTTCGCGTGCGCCCACCACCCGCGGCGGGTGACCTCCGTCTGCGGCTTCTACAGCGAGCGGCGGACCCTCTTCTCCTTCGACAACCTCCACCACGTCGACGCCCACATCGTGTGGCCGCAGACGCCCGAAGACCTCTCGACCCTGCTGCGCTGCCTGCCCCGGGGCCGGCGGCTGACCTTCCGCTCGGGCGGCAAGTCGATCGACGAGCAGGCCCTCAACGACGACATCGTCGTGATGCTCACCGCCGAGCGGTTCAGCTTCGTGGGCGAGGTCGAGATGGAGCCCGACGGGGTCGCGGTCATCACCGTCGGCGCGTCGGCGACGTGGCGGAGCGTGCTCGCGAAGACGACCGCGGCGGGCTTCGTGCCGATGGCCGTGCCCTCGGCCGCGGGCATCACCGCGGGCGGCGGGCTCTCGTCGCACTCGATCTCGCGCTTCTCGCCCGTGTGGCAGAAGGAGGGCAACCACGTGCGCCGGGTCTTCGTCATGCTCGCCGACGGCACGACCCGCACGCTGCGCCGCGACGCCCCCGCCGGATCGGACGAGTACGAGCTCTTCCTCGGCGTGGTCGCGGGCCTCGGCTTCCTCGCCGCCATCCTCACCGTGACCTACGAGCTGCTCCGCGTGGCGCCGCGGGGCGCGCAGGTGCAGGTGGCCACGCGCACCTCGCTCCTCGACCCGCGCGACGAGTGGCTGGACCTGTGCCTCCTGCTCAAGGAGCGCGCCGAGGCGACGCGCGTGGCCCTCCCCCCGGTGCTCAACCTGGGGACCTACGGCCCCGGCGGCGCGAACGCCGGCGGCCCCATCGCGGAGCCCACGCCCACGGTCTACGCGTCGCTCTGGTGGAGCGCCTGCGGCCGGCGCATGCGCGCGGAGATCGGCGAGAGCCGCTACGTCTACGACCGCGACCTGACGCCGATGCTGCTGTACGAGCCCGACAACGAGCTCATGGGCGTGGTGGAGGGCCTGCTGATGTCGAACCCCTGGGTCGACCGGGCCATCCAGGACGTCGCGATCGACCTCTTCGCCAGCGGCGCGGTCGCCGTCACGACGGCCGACGGCTTCTCGTTCTTCCAGGACGCCAACGTGCTCCTGCGCGAGCGCGAGCGCGGCGACGCCGCCATCGTGGTGATGCAGCAGACCTTCCTCTTCGGCGACGCCGCCAGCGGGGCGGCCTTCCTCGCCGACCTCGACGACTTCGTGCGCGGCCCCCACGAGCAGCCGACCCTCTGCGACCTGCTCTGGATCCCGCAGGACACCCACCCCTTCTGCCTCTCGGCCACCGCGCTGAAGGGCGCCTTCGCCCTGACGCTGACCTACCTGCGCCGCGACGACAGCTTTGCCGAGCGGCTCAAGCTCGACCTCCGCGCGCTGTCCGTCCTCTGCCGCGCGCACCGCGGGACGATCCACCTCGTGAAGAGCGTCGAGGTCGACTCGCAGAGCGAGCTCGAAGACACCTACCACCCGCAGTTCGAGCGCTTCCGCGATCTGAAGCGCCGGTACGACCCGGAGGGCAAGCTGGTGAACAACTTCGGCCGCCGCGTCTTCGGCGTGTGGCCGCCGCCCGCGGCCCCGGCGGTCGCGCCGTAGCACCGCTTCGCCGGGGACCGGCGAAGCGGTGCTACGGCCCTTCAGCCCAGCACGCCCGGCGCCAGCAGCGCCGCGATGCCGTCGGGCCGCGCCACCCGCTGCGCGGTCATCCACTGCTCGGCCTCCTCGACCAGCGCCGCGCCCGCCGCGCCGCCCAGGAGCGCCCCCCGCTGCCGCCGCGCCACCGCCGCGTGCATGCGCAT
>JAQBQI010000688.1 GCA_028287085.1 Myxococcaceae bacterium | reverse complement strand
CTCGACGACGGCGCCGACGTCGTCATCGGCTCGCGCAACATCCCCGGCGGCGGCGTCGAGGGCTGGGGAGCGGGGCGGCACCTGCTCTCCAAGGGCGGCAGCGTCTACGCGCGCACCATCCTCGGCCTCGACGTGCGCGACCTTACCTCGGGCTATAAAGCCTTCACCCGCGACGCCCTCGAGCGCATCGCCCTCGATGGGGTGAAGAGCAACGGGTACTCGTTCCAGATCGAGCTGACCTACCGCGCGGCGCTGCGGGGCATGCGCGTCGCCGAGGTGCCGATCATGTTCGTCGACCGGCGCGCCGGGGCCTCGAAGATGTCGCGGAAGATCTTCGCCGAGGCCGTGGTGATGGTCTGGAAGCTGCGCTTCGACGCGCTCCGCGGGCGGATGTAGCCACCGCGCCCCCCCGGCGCGGCGGCCGCGGGGGGCTTCAGGTGGTGATGGTCACGCGCACGGCGCCGGCGACGGCCTTGCTGCGCCCGCGGCCGAGCAGCAGCTCGTAGTGGCTCACGCTCTTGTCGACGTTGCCGGCGTCCTCGCGCAGCGTCACGAGCCGCAGGCCCGTCTCGCGGCGGATGCGGCGCACCACGGAGTCGATCGGGGTCTCGCCCTTCGGGAGCTGCACGCGCCCGCAGGTCATGCCCTTCACCAGCTCGGTGCCGCTCGTCACGGTGAAGCGGGCGCCCATCAGCGCACCCCCTTCGCGCGGACCGCGCCCGCCGACGTCCGAACCGATCCGAGCAACGACGCGCCTATGTGCATGGGGGTGTTCACTGTGAGTTCTCCTGCGATCGGAGAGCCCCTTCTGCACCCGCCGTTCCGCGCCTCGGAGTGGCTGAATTCCGGTCACTCGCGTGCGAGCGTGCGGCTTCGTTGTCCGCTCGTTGCGCGATCCGATGCGCAGCCTTCGTACACCCCGCGATCAGCTCACGGCGGGGTTGGGGTGGTTCGCCGGGGCGGGCCGGTCGCCCGGGTCTTCGTCGGGCACGAGGCCCACGCGGGGCGGCGGCAGCGTGTCGCCGAACCAGCCGAAGAACTCCACGAGGCGGCGCTTGCGGGCGGCGGGGATGAAGTCGAAGTTGGTGCCGCGGTCGGTGACCTCCCAGAACTCGGGCGAGACCACGGAGAGGATCTCGTCGCGGATGGAGGCGAGGCGCGCGGGGCTCTCGTAGCGCATGTCGCGGAAGACCTCCCGGGCCGACGGTTCGTCGTGGTGGAGCAGGTACCAGGTGGCGAGCTTCACCTGCGCCTTGCGCACGCCCTTGAGGGAGGCCTCGCGGGTGCCGCCGTCGCCCTCCTTGTCGACCAGGAGGAAGATCTTGAGGAGCTCGTCGCGCTCGGGCGAGTTCAGGTTGAAGGCGATCTCGTTGAGGGTGCAGAGGTCGTAGGCCGAGGTCTCGAGGATGAACCCGAGGTCGACGTTGAAGGCGAGCTGGCCGTAGTACTTGAAGTACCGCGCGATCTCGACGGCGAAGCGGCCGTGGCCGCGGCGCAGGGCGGCGTCGGCGAGCAGGCGGTACTGGTGGAAGACGTTGTAGGCCGTGCGCACGTCGCGGCTGTTCACGGTGCTGCGCAGGAAGGTGTTGAAGAACTTGATGCAGAGCGAGACGACGCGGGGCTCGCCGCGGTCGATGGCGCTCTCGGCGAGCTCGCGGGTCTTGATGGCGACGACGTAGCAGAGCTCGCGGCTGCCCCCGAGGCCGCCCTGGTAGATGGTCTGAAACTGCCGCAGCAGCTTGAACTCGAACCACTCGCGCTCGCGCCCGACCGACTCGAGCACCTCCGGGGACATCGAGACGAAGTCGGGGTTCTGCGCGACGGCGTCGGTGATGACGAACCAGTCGAGGGGGAGGGCGCCCTTCACGGCGAGGTAGTCCTGCGCGAGGTCGCCGAGGGCCGTGACGCTGGCGATGGCGATGGCGCCGTCGTGGTTGGCCATGGCGTTGAGCACCACGTCGGAGAGCTGCTCGGTGCCGTCGGCGGCGTCCTGCTGGATGGCCTCGGCGCTGCGCCGCGCCGTGCCGATGGTGGCGGGCGCCGAGCGGATCACCGCGAGGGTCTCCGAGCGGATGCGCGCGACGATGTTGAGGGGGTTGAGGAAGTCGAAGACGAAGGCGAAGTAGGGCAGCAGCGCCAGCACGCTCAGGGTCATGAGCCCCATCGAGATGAGCGTGCCCCACACGGGCGCGAAGTCGTTGCGGAAGGTGAACGACACCCAGATCGAGTCGATGGCCGCGATGACGAAGAAGCCCAGCACGGTGAAGTTCACCGTCGAGCGGAAGAAGAGCTCGGTGATCTTGTGGGTGTACCGGTTGGCCGCGAGCTCGACGATGATCGCGACCACCGAGATGGCCACGCCGAGCAGCGCCGCCACCAGCTGGCTCACGTCGCGCAGGAGGTCTGCCATCGGCGCGCCGTCGAAGTGCGTGAGCAGCCACGAGAGCGGCGGGGCCTTCGGCAGGCGGCGCGCGTCGAGCCAGTGCGAGGTCGTGAAGATCAGCGCCGAGGCGCCGAGCAGGAAGAGGAAGGGGTAGAGCCACACCGAGAGCGGCACGGTGCGCTCGGCGCGGGCGGCGCTCGTGCGCGGGGGAGGGGCGCCCTCCGGGGCCGCGGGCTGCGTGCTGGAATCCCCCGGGGGCTCGGCGGCGTCGGCGCTCACCGGGGGGAGTATCGCCCCGATCGCGCCGCGAAGGGAGGGAGACGGATCAGCGCTGCACGATGAGCACGCGGTTGTCGTCGGTGTACGAGACGGCGCCGTGCTCGCCGCCGCAGTTCCAGCACGACGACCAGACGACCTCGCGGCGGGCGTCGCCGAAGGCCAGCGCGATGGGCACCAGGTCGCCGCGCAAGAGGAAGCTCGACGCGTGGCGGAAGCGCCCGTCGGGCAGCGCCCAGAGGGCGGCCACCCAGCTGCCCACGCGCGAGCGCCCCGCGAGCACGAGGATGTCCTCGCCGAAGGTCGGGCTCCAGCGCACGGGGTTGACCGTGAAGGTGAACTCCGGGTGCAGCTCGACGCTCGTGGCGCCGTGGTTCATCACCTCGTTGATCGCCGGCGGGAGGAACATCGCCAGCCCGTCGCGCAGGTGCAGGCGCTCCAGCTCGGGCACGCTCGCGATGAGCGCCGCGACCTGCGCCGCGGTCATGGGCTCGTCGCGGAAGGGGCGCCGCGACACCTCGCGGGGGTACACGACGGCCGGCGCCGGCGCCCCGCCGCAGCAGCGGAACGCGAGCTCGAGCCCGGCCTGCGAGGCGAGCGCGGTGCGGCGCGCGGCGCAGCGGTGCAGGGGGCCCGCGGCGGTCGCCCCGGCGCCGCGGATGATGGCGCGGGTGTCGATGTCGTCGCGGGTCCACTCGGCGAGGCGGGTGCCCATCGCGAGGGCGCCCTCGGACGACGCGCAGCGGCCCAGGTCGGCGCCCGTGCAGAGCGCCCCGCCCCACGCGTTGCCGCCCGGGAAGATCGTTCCCGCCGGGCCCTTGCACGCGCGCTCCCACTCGAGCTCGGAGCAGAGGCGCCGGCCGCGCTCGCCGCACGCGCGCTCGGCGGCCTCGCGGGTGAGCCCGCTCGTCGGCGCCTGCGCCGGGTCGTTGGGGAAGGGCAGCGCGTCGATGGTGAAGGCCGGGAGCTGCACCCGCGGGAGGTCGGCCTCGACCGAGGGGTCGCGCCCGGGGTCGCCCGGCGTGCTGCCGAGCGCGAAGCTCCCCGCGGGGATCGACACCGCC
>JAQBQI010000686.1 GCA_028287085.1 Myxococcaceae bacterium | reverse complement strand
CGGCGCGTCGCCGAGGTCTTCGAGGCACAGGCCGAGGTCGAGCTGCGCCTCGCCCAGCGCGGGCGCCCGCTGCAGCGCGCGCCGCAGCCAGCCGACGGCTTCCTGCGGGCGGCCGAGCTCGCGCAGCGCCACCGCGCGCTGCACCATCGCCTCGACCATCGCGGGGTCGAGCCCGATGGCCTCGCCGTAGCGGGCCTCGGCGTCGGCCCACCGCGACCGCGCGCGGGCCACCTCGCCCAGGTAGAACACCGGCCGCGCGTCGCGCGCGTCGAGGCCCCGCGCCGCGACGAAGCGGGCCTCCGCTCCGTCGACGTCGCCCGCGCGCAGCAGCACCTCGCCGGCGGTGTACTCGCGCTCCGCGGGCGTCGGGTCGGCGCTCATTCCCCGCACCGGGAAGGGCAGCCTCGGGCGCTGCGCGGCGGCCGTCGCCCCCGCCAGGGTCACCGCCAGCACCGCCGCCCACGTCGTCGCCCTCATGTCGCCTCCACCGCCCGCAACAGCGCCTCGCGCACCTCGTCGAAGCGCGCCGTCGGAACCTTCCCGCCGTCGGCCGTCACGTAGAACACGTCGGCCGCGCGCCGCCCCTCGGTGTTCACCTTCGCCACCCGGATCTCGAGCCCGAGCCGGTGGTGCGCCCGCGCCACGGTGTGCAGGAAGCCCGGCCGGTCGCGGCCGAAGACCTCGATCACGGTGGCGTCGTCGCTCGCGTCGTCGTGCAGCGAGACCTTGGCCTCGACCGAGGGCTCGGGGCGCGCGAGGCCGCCGCGTCCGCGCATCATCGAGACCACCGACTCGGCGTCGAGGCGGCCGCCGACGACGCCCTCGAGCTGCTGCGCGAGGCGCGCCTCGAGGCCGACGAGCTCGCGCGAGGTCGGGTCGGGGTGGCGCACCGCGAACACGTCGACCACGTCGCGGCCCACCGAGTGGATCTCCGCGCGCTGGATGTCCAGCCGGTGGGCGAAGAGCAGCGCGGTGAGGTCGGACAGCAGCCCCGGCCGGTCGGGCGCGTGCACCAGCACCTCGTAGAGCCCGGCGCCCGCGGCGTTGTCGATCGCCTGCAGCCGCAGCCGCGACTCGCCCGGCCCGACGTCGTGCAGGGCCCGCGCGTGGCGGAGCACCTCCCGCGGGGTCGACGCCTGCAGGTAGCGCGTGGGCATCGCCCGCACCCAGCGCGCGACCGCCGGGTCGGCGCCGCCCTCGAGCTCGAACACCCGCGCCATCAGCGCCTCGCGCCGGCGGTCCGCGCTCGGCCCCTCGCCCTGCATCGCCTCGGCCGCGCGCACGTAGAGCTCGTCGAGCAGCCGCGCCTTCCACGCCGTCATCGCCGTGGGCGAGGTCGTCGACAGGTCGGCGACGGTCAGGAGGAAGAGCGCCTGCAGCCGCCACGCGTCGCCCACGAGCGACGTGACCTGCGCGAGCGTCGCCGGGTCGGCGAGGTCGCGGCGCGTGGCGAGGTGGTAGAGCGTGAGGTGCTCGAGCACGAGCCACGCGACCGTCTCGGCGTCGTCGCGGTCGAGGCCCAGGCGCGCGGCGATCGCGGGCGCCATCTCCGCGCCGACCCGGCTGTGGGCGCGGCCCTGGCTCTTGCCCACGTCGTGCAGCAGCGTCGCGAGCAGGAGCACCTCGCGGCGGTCGATGCTCGCCATCAGCCGCGACGCGAGCGCGAAGTCGGGGCCGAGCTCACCGCGGCTGAGGGCGTGCAGCCGATCGACGGCCGCCACCGAGTGAACGTCGACCGTGTACACGTGGTAGACGTCGTGCTGCACGCGCGCCGTGACCGCGGCAAATTCGGGGATGAGCGCGAGCACGAGGCCGAGGTCGTGCAGGTCGGCCAGCACGCTGCGCGCGTTGTCGGGCGTGCCCGAGACCGAGGCGGCGTCGGTGCGCGAGGCAGTCCGGTGCGAGCGGTCGAGCAGGCGCATGAAGCAGCGCCCCGCGTCGCGCGACCCGCGCAGCCGCGCGCACCACGCCGGGTCGGCCGCCGCGGTCGCGACGCTCGCGCGCGACGACGCGGCGACGGGGAGGTCGTGCAGCAGCGCGGTCTCGATGAGGCGCAGCGCGAGGCCCGGGTCGCGCTGGAGGCCGTCGGCCGACGCGAGGCAGGCCGCGCCGTCGAAGCGCGTCACGCCGTCGGCCAGCGGCTGCGGCCGCCGCGGGTGATCGGGGAGGCGCACCGGCCGGCAGCGGGCGAGCACGTGCGGCAGGCGCGAGGCCACGTCGCGCGCGTGCCGGTAGAACTCCGACATCAGCCGCTCGGCCGAGGCCGACACCGCCCGGGCCGGGTCGAGCTCGGCCTCGGCCTCATCGAAGAAGCCCAGCCCGTGGGCGCACTCCTCCTGCGCGTCGAAGGTGACCCGGTCGCTGCGGCGGCCCGCCCGGGCGTGCAGCGCCGCCCGCAGGCGGAGGTGAAACTCCCGCGCCGACTCCAGCGCGTCGTGCTCCGGCTGCGACATCGCCCCCGAGCCGAGGGCGCCGTCGAAGTCGTCGGCGCGCACCCGCGCGCGCAGGGCCCAGCGGATGATGTCGAGGTCGCGCAGCCCGCCGCGCCCGAGCTTCACGTCGGGCTCGAGCAGGTAC
Organism: Myxococcaceae bacterium; assembly: GCA_028287085.1. GTDB lineage: Bacteria > Myxococcota_A > Polyangia > Polyangiales > SCUS01. Next base: position 366 of record JAQBQI010000686.1, on the reverse strand, counting down.
ACCGTCGCCCCGAAGCGCTCGTGCCGCTCGCGCAGCTCGTCGGCGAGCGCGTCGATGAAGGTCGCGAGCTCGCGCTCGCCGCGCAGCGCCGCCGAGCGGTCGCGCAGCGCCGCCGCCAGGCCCGCGTCGCCCGCGAGGAAGCGCAGGTCGAGCAGCATCGTGCGCGTGCGCAGGTCGCGCTTCGCCTCGTCGACGAGCCCCGGCACGTCGTGCACGGAGTGCCCGATGGTGATCTTGGCGTCCCACAGCGGGTAGAGCATCGCCTCGGCGAGACCGCGCACCGGGGCCGACTCCGGCCGCTCGGCGAGCAGCACGAGGTCGAGGTCGCTGCCCGGCGAGAGCTGGCGGCGCCCGTAGCCGCCGACC
>JAQBQI010000684.1 GCA_028287085.1 Myxococcaceae bacterium | reverse complement strand
CGCAGCGCGCCGTCGCTCACGCCGCAGCGCGAGTCGGCCCGGCCCAGCAACCCCCGGGCGTGGCGCATGCGGTCGAGCGCGCGGCGCGGGTGCGCGTGCATCAGGGCGGCGGCGTCCTGCACGTACTCCAGCACGAGCTCCTGCGCGGAGGCGTCGTCGCGGGCGAGCAGGGCGAGCAGCGCGTCGGGGTCGATGCTGGCGACGTAGCCCTCGAGGGGGCCGTCCTGGTCGTCGACGCAGAGCCGGTGCAGGGCGCCGTCGCCGCCCGGGTCGTCGCCCACGTCGAGGAAGATCACCGTGTCGGTCGCGCGGCTCAGCGCCACCCTGAACTGGTCGGCCCGCGTGCGCGCCCGGAGGCTCTGCACCTGGTCGTTCTTGCGGGCGCGCAGGGCCTCGATCTCGCGGATGCGCCGCGCGCCGTCGACCACCGCGACGACCGAGAAATCCAGGCCCTTCACGGCGTCGCTGCTCCAGACATCGAGCCCCTCGGGCTGCAGCTCGGCGGGCACCCGCGCGCCCGGAAACACCAGCACCGTGCTCGGCCGCTCGAGCAGCGCGCGGCCCACGCGGGCGAGCGTCGCGGCGTCGGGCACGCGGCACCGCAGCACGCGCCCCGAGACCGACTCCTCGATCTCGAGGTCGGCCCTCCCCCGCGGGCGCTGCGACTTGTCGAGGTGCTGGTAGAGCGACCACGAGCGCTCGACCAGCGTGGCGATGGCGCGCGGCGAGCGCACGTTGCCGAGCAGGTCGTAGGTGCTGCCCGCGCCGAGCGTCGGGGCGACCGCGTCGGCGAAGGCGCCCCAGTCGAAGTCGGTGGGGCGCACCGTCTGGCTCTCGTCGCCGGCCACCATCACGTCGAGCGGCGCCGCGCGCCCCGCGCTCGCCGCCTCGACCAGCGCCGCGAGCAGGGCGACCTCGACCAGGGTGAGGTCCTGCACCTCGTCGACGAAGACCGCCTCGACGTCGTGCATCACCTTCGGGGGCTTGGCCCCGGCGCGCACCTTGTCGAGCGCGCGCCGCGCCCACCACGGGTCGCCCACGATCTCGGGCAGCAGCCGCGGGTCGAGGGCCTGCACCGCGAGCACGGCGTTGCGCGCGGTGCGCTCGTCGAGGGTCTTCGCCCGCAGCTTCACGAAGGCCTCCTCGCGCAGCAGCGGGCCCTCGCAGGGCGGCGCGCCGCGGAAGGGCGTCGGCAGCGCGGCGCCCGCGATCCAGGCGTGGAGCTCGCCGAAGAGTTCTTCGGGGTGCTTGTCCCAGGGGGCGAACTTGCGCGGGGCCTGCTCGAGCGCCTGCGCGAGCACGGTGATGCGCGCGGCGAGCGGCGCGACGTCGGCCGGCGCGGCGGGCAGCACCTTGCGCAGCAGCTCGCCGAAGGTGAGCACCGTGACCAGCGCGGGCTCGGGGGCGAACTGGTCGAAGAACTCCCGCGCGCGCTCGGCGAGGAGCGCGTTGTACGTGAGGTAGAGCGTGCGCTGCCCGGGCGCCGCGAGGGCGGCCTGCTGGAGCACGGTGGTCTTGCCGGTGCCGGGCTGGCCGCGCAGCACGCGCAGCCGCACGCGGGCGTCGATGGCCTCCTGCTGGGCGCGCAGGAGCTCGGGGAAGAGCCCGTTGTCCTTGAGCTCCTGGCCCGGGAGGGCGACCCACTGGTCGGCCGTGCCGGGGTCGAGGGCCTCGGGGGTCTGGTCGTGGTGCCGCACCGCGCGCACCAGGATCTCCAGCGGTTCGAGCGGCAGGTGCTTCACCGGCGGCGACCCGGCGCGCGCCCACCACAGGTAGAACTGGTGCCCGTTGTTGCCCCCGAGGTCGGTGCGCAGCCAGCCCCGGCCGCGGCCCTGCACGCCCTTCACCTGTGGCGGCATCCCCTGCGCGGCGAGCTGCGCGAACACCAGCCGCGCCCGCTGCTGGAGCTGCCGGTCGCTGCGCGGGTCGTCCATCCACTCGAGCACGTCCTGGTGGATGAGCAGCTTGCGGCGACGCGGGGCCTCGGTCGGTCGCGGGGTCATCGCCTTCAGCCTACACCGCGCGGCGCGCGGCACCGGCGCGACCGACTACGGCCCGACGCAGACCGGCGGAGTGGCGCGAAGCTCGCACCGGAGCCCCGGCTCGCAGGGCTCCTCGCTCGTCCGGCAGCGGCCGCCCCGCGACCCGTCGGCGAGGCAGCGCAGCCCGTCCGCGGTGTTGCCGCAGGACGCGCCCTCGACGCAGGTGAAGACGTTGGTCGCAGGCACGCACGCAGTGCCGAGGCTCAGGGTCATCGCGCAGACGCGGAAGTCGGGGTGGCACCGCAGCCCGGGGTCGCACGGCGGGGCGGCGCCGCGGCAGAGCGCGAGGTGGCTGCCGTCGGGCTGGCAGAGGCCCGCGGTGGCCCCGTCGCGGAGCGCGCAGCTGAGGCCCCGGGCGCACCGGGGCGCGCCGAAGGCGGCGACGTCGCAGCGCTGGCCCGCGAGCACGGGCCGCAGGCAGACGACGGCCGTCGCGCCGTTGGTGAGCTGGCAGTCGAGGCCCGGGTCGCAGGTGGCGTCGGCGCGGCAGGGGGCGCGCTCGCTGCCGAAGGGCCGGCAGACGCCCCGC
>JAQBQI010000683.1 GCA_028287085.1 Myxococcaceae bacterium | reverse complement strand
CGCCCGCCGAGCCCGTCGCGCCGCTCGACCCCGACGTACCCGGCTGGCGCCCGCTCACCCTGCGGCAGGCCGCCTTCGCCGTGCCCGCGGCCATGCTCGCGGCGCTGGTGCTGCGCAACTTCGAGCTGCCGTCGCTGCTCTTCTGGGGCGTGCGCGTGACCCTGCACGAGCTCGGTCACGCCACCGTCGCGTGGGCCTCGTCGTGGAAGGCGCTGCCGCTCCCCGTCGGGCTCACGCTCATCTTCCCGGGGCGCTCGTGGCCGGTCTTCGGCGCGCTGCTCGTCGCCGTCGCGGCGCTCGTCGCGCTGGGCCTGCGGCGCCGCTCGGCCGCGCTCGTCGTCGCCCCGTCGCTCTTCGCCGTCGCCCTCTTCGTCGGAACCTTCGCGGTCGACCTGCCGACGCAGGAGATGGCCGTGAGCTTCGGCGGCTGCGCGGGCGAGCTGATCTACTCCGCCGCGCTGGTGGTGCTCTTCCACCACCGCCTGCCCGACCGCAGCCGGTGGGACTTCTTCCGCTGGGCCGCCCTGGTCATGGGCGCCTGGGTGCTCGTCGACGCGTCGGCGTTCTGGCGGGGCTGCGCGCTCGACTGGTCGAAGATCCCGTGGGGCGGCCTCTTCGCCGACGACGGCGACATGACCCTGCTGCGCGACCAGCACCACTGGGACGAGCTCAAGATCACCGGCCGCTACGTGGCGCTGTCGCGCGCCTGCCTCGCGGCGGTGGGCGTCTGGTGGGCGGCGCACCTCGCCGGCGCGCTGCGGCGGGCGAAGCTCAGTGGCGAGCGAACGGATAGGCCGCGTAGTCGGCCCGGAGGTGCTCGTTGAGCCACGGGCACACCTCGGTGACGCTCTTCGCGAGGGCCTGGGCGACCTTGCGGTAGGCCTCGTGACCCTGGCGGGCCGAGCGCAGCTCGACGAGGTGGAAGAGCTCGCGCAGGTTGCCCTGGAGCACGTAGCGCACGCGGTACGCGAGCGGCACGAGGTACTGCGCCTCCCACGGGTGGTTGGCGGAGAGCGCGCGGTGGGGCTCGGCCACCGAGTCGAGGGCCTCGCGCACGGCCGGGCCGAAGCCCATGGCGTCGAGCTCCTCGGAGACGACGTAGCCCTCGCGGGTGCCGAGCCGCGGCGTGGTCGCCGAGAGCAGCCGGTGCCGCTGGAGGTCGCGCCACGCGCCGTAGTCGCAGCAGACCTCGAAGCGAAACTGCACCTGCTCGAGGGCGCGCAGCGGGGCGTCGTGGGGGCCGCGGTCGCCGAGGTAGGCGCGCACGAGCGCGAGGGCGTGCTCGGGGTCGTGGGCGGCGTGCCAGGCCTGCCGCCACGAGGCGCCGAAGAGCTCGCACTGCACCGCCGTGGCGAGCGTGCGCAGCGGGTCGGGCGTGTGGTCGAGGCGGCGCACGAGCACGTCTTCCTGCGGCTCGGGCAGCGCGTGCAGGGCGCCGTGGGCGCGCATCACCCGCTCGTAGACGCTCGCGCGGTGGGCGCTCGGGGCCGTGTACTTGAGCAGCGTCGGGATCATCACCGAGGCCTCGTCGCGCATCGCCCCGGCCATGCGGCGCACCTCCGCGAGGGGCGACGCGAGCAGCTTGCCGATGTGCTGCTCGAGCACGCGCGCGTTGATGGTGACGCCCACGTTGGTCGGGACGCCGGCGGGCAGCAGGCCCCGCAGCAGGTCGCAGCCGTGCGCGCGCAGGGTGGCGGCGTGGGCCTTGGGGTTCGCCCCCTCGGGCACGGGGTAGCGGGTGCCGAGGGCGCGCTCGACCCGGTCGGCGAGCTGCGCGTACGCGGCGAGCAGGCGGCGCGCGTGGGCCTCGTAGCTCTCGGCGAGCGCGCGGGGCAGGCCCACGTCGGTGACGAGGGTGCCCTCGTCGAAGCGCACGTAGCGGGTCGACTTCTCGGTGTACGCGGCGAGGCGGGCCTCCTCGAGGGCCTTGGCCGCGAGGATCGAGCAGCGCTCGACCGCGAGGTGCACGACGGCGTGCTCGGCGACCGACGAGTGGCCGTAGCCGACGACCCACTTCTCGTGGAAGGCGCGGGCCTTGTCCTGGGCCGACCCGAAGGCCGCGCCGGGGGTCGAGGGCTCGCCGACGACGTCGAGGTCGCGGTCGTCGAGCAGCCGGCGGAGGTTGGTGCGCAGGTCGTCGCGCGAGCGGGAGTAGTAGGCGAAGAGCACCGCGACGACCTCCTCGGGCAGGTCGCGCAGCGCGAAGACCTCGCGGTCGAGGTTGGTGACGTAGCGGGAGAGGCGGTCGTCCATCGGGGCGCGCTCAGACGCCGGCGAGGAGCAGGTCGACGTTCTCGCTGTTGGCCAGCGGGCGCGCGCGCTTCGTGAGCACCTCGCAGCCGGTGCGCGTCACGACGACGGTGTGCTCGAACTGCGCGCTCAGGCGGCGGTCCTTGGTGCGCACGGTCCACTTGTCCTTCGGGTCGACGTCGACCTCCCAGGTGCCGAGGTTGATCATCGGCTCGATGGTGAAGGTCATGCCCGCGCGCATGCGGGGGTTGGCCGCGTCGCGGCCCGGCTTGTAGTGCCAGACCTGCGGCGTCGTGTGGAACTTCCGCCCGATGCCGTGCCCGACGAAGTCGCGCACCACGCCGCAGCCCTGCTTCTCGGCGTACTCCTGGATGGCGGTGCCGATGTCCCCGATGCGGCCGCCGTCCTTCACCTGCGCGATGCCGATCTCGAGGCTCTGGCGCGCCACCTCGACCACCTTCCGCGCCTCGGCCGAGGGCTCGCCGATGTAGAAGGTCGCCGACGTGTCGCCGTGGTAGCCGTTGAAGTGGGTGGTGACGTCGACGTTGATGATGTCGCCGTTGCGGAGCTTCTGCGCGGCGCTCGGGATGCCGTGGCACACGATGTCGTTGACGCTCGTGCAGACCGACTTCGGGAAGCCGTGGTAGTTCAGCGGCGAGGGCACCGCGCCGCGGCGGATGGTGTCCTCGTGCACGAAGGCGTTGATGTCCTCCGTGGTGATGCCGGCGCGGAGCATCTCGCCCACCCGCAGCAGCGTGTCGGCGGCCATCTGGCAGGACACGCGCAGGTCGTCGACCTCGCGCGCGGACTTGATCTCGATCACTCCGGACACGTCGTCTCTCCTTCGGCGTCCCCGACGCGGGACCGCGAGCCGTTTCGATTAGATCGCCCCGGCCCCCCGGTCAACCGATGACCGCCGCGAAGCGCGCGGTCAGTTCCAGCGCTGCGCCTCGGCGCGCTGCCGCTCGATCTCCTCGGCGGCGCGCTCCATCCCCTCGCGGGTCACGATGTAGCTCACCGCGCACTTGCCGCCCGGGGTGTCGAGCTCGGCCTCGAAGCCCGGGCCGCTGATCACCCCCAGCTGCCGCTCGTGCCCCACCGCGCGCACCGCGCCGACGCCCTCGTCGCCCGCCAGCGGGGCCGACTCCTTGCGCTCGGCGTGCAGCGCCACCGCCGTCTCGTAGAGCTTCAGCGCCAGCGCCGGGCTCAGCGCCCGCGTGCTCTGCAGCACCGCGATCAACCGCCACGCCCCGTCCTCGCGCTTCGCTCCCATCGGCCTCACTCCAGCGGCGCGTCGCAGCCCAGGGGGCCCGTGCGGCGCAAATCCAGCGACCCGTCGGCCCGCGACAGCGCGAGCACGTAGCCCGCACGCTCCCACCGCAGCCACGGCTGCGCGAGCCCGGAGTCGTCCTCGACGGCCACGCGCATCGCCGACCCCAGGCGCCGGCCGCGCGCGTCGACCCGCGCCAGGTACGACCGCGGCGCCGCCCCGCCGACGGGCTCGGACCACGCCACCCCGAAGCCGCGCCCCGCCGCCGCCACCGAGGCCGTCGACGCGTCGGTGTACCGGATCGACAGCCGCTGCGCCTCGCCCGCCGCCCCGCCCCGCAGGTCGGTGCCGACGACGTGGAGCCCGGCGTCCCCCGAGCGGTGGTCGCCCCACGCGAAGAGCAGCCGCGACCCCCCGCGCGCGACGCCCGGCGCGCCCATCGGGCCGGGCGCCCGCTGCACCTCGAAGGCCCCGGCCCGGGGCGTCCCGTCGAGCGCGAGCCCCCTGCCCCGCAGCGCCCACGCGTCGCCCGCGGGCTCGGTCCAGGCCGCGACGAAGCCGTCGTCTAGGGCCACCAGGGCGGGCGCGCTGCCCCCGTCGGCGAAGGTGCGCTCGGTCGGATCGGCGAGGCCGCGGGCCACGAGCGGACCGCCCTCCCCGCGCTGCGCCGCCCACACCGCGTAGTCGCCGGAGATCGCGAGCGTCCCGTGCGCGACGCCGTCCCAGCGCTTCGCGGCGGCGAGCGCGCCGTCCTGCCCGAGCGTGCGCAGGGCCACCCCGCGGGCGTCGCCCCAGCCGACCCACGCGTACGCGCGCTGCACCACCAGGGTCGGGCCCTCGGTGACGGGCCCCTCGACGACCCGCACCGGGGCGTCCATGCCCTCCCACCACGCCATCACCCCGTCGGCGACGCGCCACGCGAAGACCCGCGCGCCCGCCGTCCCCGCGACCGCGGGGTGGTCGCCCGTGAAGCGCTGCCGCAGCCGCACGCCGGTGACGTAGCGGGCGTCGTAGCAGGCCGTC
>JAQBQI010000676.1 GCA_028287085.1 Myxococcaceae bacterium | reverse complement strand
CCGCCGACGCAGCCGCCACCGATGTGACACCCGATGCGGGCTTCGATGCGGGCTTCGATGCGGGCTTCGATGCGGGCTTCGATGCGGGCTTCGATGCGGGCTTCGATGCGGGCTTCGACGTCCCCGTCGATCGCGGCATCGACGTCCCCTTCGTCGACCTCGCGCCCGCCGACGTGCCCGTCGACCGCCCCGTCCCTGTCGACACCAACGAGCCCGTCCCCCGCCCGGTCGGACCGCCCGTCGGCGCGGTCGTCACGTACCCCCGGCCTTCGCTGCACTGGCGCCTCTCGGGCGACCTCGTCGGCGCGTCGGTGCAGGTCTGCCGCGACCGCGCCTGCGCCTCCGTGGAGTCCGCCTTCGACGCCGCCGGCGCCAGCGGAACGGTCGGCGTCGACCTCCCGACCGGCGCCCATTTCTGGCGGCTGCGCGGGCGCACCAGCACCACGACGCGGTCCACCTGGAGCCCCACCTGGGAGTTCTGGATCTCCCCGCTCCGCCCGCCGCGCGAGAACAGCTTCGGCACGGTGCTCGACTTCGACGGCGACGGCGAGGCCGACCTCGCCATCGGCGCGCCCGGAACCGCCGCCGGCGAGGGCCGCGTCCTGCTCTGGCGCGGGCCCCTCGCGTCCAACCCCGCCTCGGTGGCCTTCTCGCCCTCGTCGGAGTCGACGGTCGGCTTCGGCCAGGTCGTGGTCGCCCTCGGCGACGTCGACGGCGACGGCTTCACCGACCTCGGCGTCGGGAGCTACGACCCGGCCGAGACCCAGGGGCGCGTCGAGGTCTTCCACGGCAACGCCGCCTTCGCCGCGGTGCGCGGCCGCGAGCTCACCGCCCCCGCGGGGCGCACCTTCGCCTTCGCGCTCGACGGTGCGGGCGACACCAACGGCGACGGCTACGCCGACGTCATCGTCGGCCAGCCCGGCGCCGTCGACGACCGCGGCCGCGCCTACGTCTACCTCGGCGCGCCGACGGGTCTCGGCGCCACCGCCGCCCTCACCCTCGTGGGGCGCGACCTCGCCGGCGCGCGCTTCGGCTACGCGGTGTCTGGCGGCGCCGACGTCGACGGCGACGCCTTCGGCGACGTCGTGGTGGCCGGACCCGGCGCACCCACCAGCCAGGGCGGCGCCTACTGCTACCGCGGCAGCGCGTCGGGCCTGAGCGTCCCCTCGCAGAACCACCTCGCGGGCGACGGCGACCCCGACGGGCGCTACGGCGCGGTCGTGGCCCACCTCGGCGACGTCAACGGCGACGGCTTCTCCGACTACGCCGTCGCCTCGCCCGGCAACGGCACCGCGGGCGGACGCGTCTTGGTCTACCTGGGCTCGGGCGTGGGCCTCGACCCCTCGCCCGCGGCGCAGCTCGCGGCGCCCTCGTCCCCGCCCGGCCTCTTCGGCGCCGCGGTCGCGGCCCTCGGCGACCTCGACGGCGACGGCTTCGGCGACTTCGCCATCGGCGCCCCCGCGGCCGGGCCGGGTGGCCGCGTCTCCGTGATCTACGGCGCGGCCACGGTGAACCCGTCGCTCCGGCGCGGGCTCATCCACGGGCCCTTCGCCGCCGGCGGATTCGGCGCGTCGATCGCGGGCTTCGACCTGGTCGGCCGGTCTTTCGTGGTGGGCGTGCCCAACGAGGCGAGCGCCGCGCGCTACGTCCCGGTCGGGTCCACGCTGCCCGCATCGCCGGTCTTCGTCTTCCACATCGCGGCGCTCCCCGGCTTCGGCCAGAGCGCCGCGGGCGTCTGGTAGGGGGGCGGCTCAGTCGATCGGCCAGTCGAGCGGCTCGTCGGAGCCGGCGACCTCGGCGGCCGGCTCGACCGCGACCGGCTCCCTGGGGGCGGCCGCGGCGCGCCACCACGGGGTCACGCGCTCGGCTCGCGACGGCTCGACGGCCTCGCCCAGCCGCGGCATCACGAGGTGCGCCCCCGCCGCCGGCGCGAGCTGGATCAGCGTCTCGGCGGGCTCGTCCCACGCGTGGATGGCGAGGTTGAAGGTGCCCCAGTGAACGGGGAGGAGGCTCCCTCCGCCGAGGAGTTCGAGGGCCTTGAGGGCGTTCTCGGGGCCGAGGTGGATGTCGCCCCACGCGGGGTGGAAGGCGCCGACCTCGAGCATCACGAGGTCGAAGGGACCGAGGCGCTGACGGATCTCCTCGTACTCGGGCGTGAGGCCGGTGTCGCCGCTGAAGAAGACGCGGTGGCGCGGCCCCCGCACGACGAAGGACGACCACAGCGTGGCGTTGCGCCCGCCGAGCACGCGGCCGGAGAAGTGCTGCGAGGGGGCGGCGGTGATCGACAGCTCCGAGCCGGGGAGCGCGGCGCTCTCCCACCAGTCGAGCTCGGTGATGCGCGCCGCGGGGACGCCCCACGCCTCGAGGTGGCCGCCGATGCCGAGCGAGGTGAAGAAGGGCACGTCGCGCTTCGCGAGCTCGACGATGGAGGGGTGGTCGAGGTGGTCGAAGTGGTCGTGCGAGATGACCACGGCGTCGATCGGCGGCAGCGCGTCGATGGCCACGGGCACCGGCTGAAAGCGCCTGGGGCCCGCGAAGCTCACCGGCGACACGCGCTCGCCCCACACCGGGTCGGTGAGCACCCGCTTGCCGTCGATCTCGAGGAGCACGGTGGAGTGCCCGAGCCACGTCGCGCGCAGCCCCGTCTCGACGGGCCGCGCCCACTGCGCGAGCGGGCTCACCGACGGCAGCGGACCCGGCGGGGTGCGGCGCTGGCCCCCGCAGAGGAACTCCGTCAGCGTCGGCGCGACGGTGCCCTTCTTCAGTCCCGGCGAGACGGGCCGCGTGTTGCGGAAGCTCCCGTCGGCGTAGTGCGGCGACGCGATCATCCGCTCGCGCCGCAGTCCCTGGCTCCTGGTGCTCGTGGTCTTCATTGGGGCGCGGAGTGTTCCACACCCGAGGGCGCCCGTCGGCGCGTTCACCCGTCGAGGGGGCGTGCCTGCTCGGCCGAGCCGTTGGGGCTGCGGTGCTCGACGCCGTAGTCCCGCCGGATGCCGTAGCGGTACTCCCGCAGCCGGTACTGGATCATCCGCACGCTCACCCCGAGCATCGCCGCCGCGCGGTGGGTGCTCCCCTCGCACGCGCCGAGGGTCGAGAGGATGGCGTGGCGCTCGATGTCCTCGAGCCGCGCGCCCGGGACGACCGGAACCGCGTCGGCCGCCGCGCCCGCCGGGGCCCCGGGGCGATCGTCGCGGCGCGCGCTCTCCCGGAGGGACGCCGTCTCGCGGCGCAGGGCGCGCAGCTCGAGCACCCGGCCGAGCCCCACCGCGAGCTCTTCGACGTCGACCGACCTGGCGACGCAGAGGTCGGCGCCCGCCCGCATCGCCGCGACCACGTCGCGCCGCGACTCGGGGGCCGCGAGCGCGACGACCCCGATCGCCGGGTCGAGCCCGCGCGCGCGTGACATCAGCGCGACCCCATCGAGGCCGCGCAGCTCGGTGAGCAGCACCTCGGGGCGGTCGGCGGCGAGGCGCGCGAGGGCCCCGTCGGCGGTGTCGGCGAAGTCGACCGCGTAGCCCAGATCGGCCAGCAGCCCGGCGAGCGACCCGGGCGCCGCGGCCCCGCCGCCGACCCACAGCACGCGGGGCTTCGCCGGCGCATCACACTCGGAAATCAGGCCTTGGTTCATGTCACTTCCTGGCTTGAGCAGCGCACGTTCCCCACCCGGCGCGGAGCCGGCCGCCCACCGCGGCCCGCGCCTCCCCCACGGCGCCCGCACCGGGATCCCACCCGGTGCCGAGGCCCCCCCCGTCGAGCGCCTCACGCGCGTCGATCAGCCGCACGCCGATCGACCGCGTGGCGATCCGCTCGCGGGGTCGGCGACGCTTCAGCAGCGGGTGTGCCAGCGCACGAATAGCCGCAATGCCCGCGGTTCGTGGCGTCGGCGGGCCCCGGGCGGCGCGCGCGACGGCGCAGGGCATTCGCACGGTGCGCACGCCCTGCGCGGTCGCGCGGCGGGGCCTCGCGTCGGCGGCCGACCCGGCGAACTTACCGACTCCGGTAAAGCCGCGGGTCGGCGTCGGGTCGCGCCACCGCGAGAAATCTGCGACAGTCGTTGCCCCGAATTCAGGAGCGACCCTTGGCCACCCCGTCCTACGCCTACGATCCTTCGTTCTTCGCCTACACCGACCGCGTCTCCTTCGCCTCGGCCCGCCGGGTCATCGACGTCGTGCGGCGGGTGCTCCCGGTGCGCAGCGTGCTCGACGCGGGCTGCGCGCAAGGAGCCTGGCTCAGCGTCTGGCGCGACCGCGGCGTCGACGACCACGCGGGCCTCGACGGCGACTACGTCGACCGCGCGCGCATGCACATCGACCCGTCGCGCTTCACCGCGCACGACCTGTCGACGCCCTTCGACCTGGGCCGGCGCTTCGACCTCGTCGAGAGCCTCGAGGTCGCCGAGCACCTCCCCGCCTCGCGGGCGCCGGGCTTCGTCGACGACCTCACGCGCCACGCCGACGCGGTGCTCTTCTCCGCGGCCCCGCCGGGACAGGGCGGCGAGAACCACGTCCACGAGCGCCCCTACGCCTACTGGCGCGACCTCTTCGCGGCCCGCGGCTACGCGCTCTACGACTGCGTCCGTCCGCTCGTGCGCGACGACGAGTCGGTCGCGCCGTGGTACCGCCACAACGCCTTCCTCTTCGTCCACGAGCGCGTCGCGGCGACCCTGCCCGAGTACGTCCAGCTCTACCGCGTGCCCGCCGACGCGCCGATCCCCGACGTGTCGCCGCCGCTCTACCGCGCGCGCAAGGAGGTGATCCGACACCTGCCCTACTGGGCCACGCAGCTGCTCGCCAAGGCGACGGCGCGCATCGCCGCCGGCCACTGACCGCGAGTCCCCGCTGCGGGGCGGCGCTCGGCCTTCAGAACGCGCGCATCACCACAGCCCCGCCAACCACCATCACCGGCTGACCGGACGTGTCCCCGACCGGGTCGGCGAGCGCGCGCATACCCGCGACCGACGCGAGGCGCTTCGGCGCTACTTCCGCAGCAGTCCCGGCGCCGCGGACCGTAGCGCGACGAAACCTTCGCGGACGGATGGGTCGGGCCCAAATGCAGAACGCCCGGGTTCGGATGTTGGTCCGAACCCGGGCGTATCTGACGGTTGTTGCGGGGGCAGGATTTGAACCTACGACCTTCGGGTTATGAGCCCGACGAGCTGCCAGACTGCTCCACCCCGCG
>JAQBQI010000541.1 GCA_028287085.1 Myxococcaceae bacterium | reverse complement strand
GACGTGGCCATGAGCGACGTGCGCGTGCGGGTGCGCCACCCCGACGCCGGGGAGTTCACCCTCGGCTCGGTCGACCTCGACCTGCTCAACCTCGGCCGCCAGCGCTGGTCGGTCGGGCTGCTCGCCGTCGACTCGAGCGCGCGCTCGACCTACTTCGAGGGCCCCGTGGCCCGCGTCGAGGCGCGGCTCACCGCCGACCTGCGCACCGGGGTCGTGTACGTCGCCTCGGCGCAGGTGCGCGCCGGCCGCAGCGCGGTGCGCGTGCGCCAGGGCCGCTTCGACCCGGCGACGCGCGCGCTGGCCGTCGACGCGCGCGTCGAGGCCCACCTCGAAGACCTGCTCGCGCGCATCCCCGACGCGCCCCGCCTCGAGGGCGCCGTCACGCTCGACGCCAGCGGCGAGGTGGCCGACCTCGCGCGGCCGCTCCAGGGCTTCCGCGCGAGCGCGGCGGTGACGGCCCTCGGCCTCGGGCTGCACGCGCCCGACCGCACCACCGGCGAGATGCTGCGCTACAGCTTCGGCGACCGCCTGAGCCTGCGCGCGACGGCCGACCCCGCCCGCGTCGTGGTCACCGACCTCACCGGCGGCTTCGCGGGCTCGACGCTGCGCTCCGACCGCATCTCGCTCGGGCTCGGCGCGGGCATGCCCATCGACGGGGTGTTGAGCATCCGCGGGCTCGACTTCACCCAGCTCATGCACGACGTCACGGTGACCCCGCGCACCAAGGTGCTCTGGACCCTCTCCGGCGACGCGCACCTCCGCGGCGGCCTCGCGCCCATGCGCCTCGTCGCCGACTTCCCCGACATGGAGACCCGGGACTTCTCGATCCTGCGGGACTTCTTCATCGTGCTGCCGCAGCGGCCCATCGTGCACGTGCCGCGGGCGCGCATCAGCCTGCGCATGGAGGTCGACGACGTCTCGGTCTCCTGGAACGACTGCGTCGTCGCCTTCGGGCAGTCGCGCGCGACGGTGCGGCGCATCCGCGTGCGCACCTCGCACGACGCCGACGACTCCGACGGCCACGACTCGGACATCAAGATCGAGGGCCTCACCGTCGAGCGCATGCACCTCGCCGACCTCGGGACGGTCGCCGACATCCCGATCGCGGGCGAGGCCACGGCCACCGTCTCGCTCAGCGACGACTTCGAGCACCCGAGGGTGCACGGCGTCGCGCGCATCGACGGCTTCACCTTCAACACCTTCCCCTTCGGCGACCTCGCGACGGCGCCCGGCACCGAGTGGGTGCTGCGTGACGAGCGCCTCGACAGCCCGCACGTGGAGGGCTCGCACCGGCGCTCGCGCTACGCCATCCGCGACGCGTACATCGACTTCTCCCGGTACTCGATGCGCGCGGGCGCCCGGATGCACGCCGACCCGATGGAGCTCGCGGACTTCTACGACATGTTCCATTTCGACGGCGACCCGACCTTCACGCCCTTCGACGGGCGCGGGGTCGTCGACGCCGACGTCGACTACGTGCTCGGCCGCCCCGGCGACGACCGCGACGGGGTGATGACCGCCGACGTGAGCGTCCGGCGCGCGACCGCCACGGCCTTCGGCGAGCGCATCGACGACGTCGACGCGCGGCTCTCGTACGTCTGGCTGCGCCGCCGCGACGGGGTGCGCGGCGCGCGCGTCAACCTCGACCACTTCACCGGCACCAAGGGCGGCGCCCGCCTCCGCGCGAGCGGCGCCATGGACCTCGGCGCCCGCATGCACTTCGTCGCCGAGGTGCGCGACGTGCCCGTCGGCGCCTTCGACCTCGCCCGCGAGAGCCACGTCCCCGCCACGGGCCGCGTCTCGGCGCTCGTCACCGTCGAGGGCACCCCCGACGCGCCCCGCTACGTCGGCGACGCGCGCTTCCGCGACCTCGTCGTGCTCGACCGCCCCGTCGGCGACCTCGACCTGCACCTCTCGCAGCTCCCCGAGGGGCCCATCCCGACGCGCCCCGACGAGCGCCCCCCCATCGGCCGCATCGACCTCTCCTTCGGCGCGATGTCCGACCAGCTCCGCGTCGACCTCACGCTGCGCGTGCCGTGGGAGCCCGCCCGCTGGCGCGACGCCCTCGGCGTGACGCACCCCACCTTCGAGCGCGCCTGGGGCCGCGCGGTCGTGCGCACCCGCGTCGCCACCCGCGCCCCGGTCGACCTGCTCCCCTGGCTGCCGCCCTCGGTGCTCGCGCGGCTCGGGCCCGACGCGCGCGTCGTCGCGGGCTTCGACCTCGCCGTCGACGAGGGCCGCCTCGACCAGCTCTCCCTCGCCACCGGGCGCGCGACGCTGTCCGCCCTCGACGTGCAGGCCCGCGGGCTGCCGCTGCGCCTCGGCGCGGGCTCGGCCCTCGCGGTCTGCTTCCGCGACGGCGTCGCCTGGGTCGCCCCGCCCGACGCCGCCGGCTGCGAGGCCCCCGCCGCGCCGGCCTTCGACCTCGCGCGCCCCCTCCTCGTCGGGCCCGACGGCACGCGCCTCTGGGTCGGCGGCTCGGCCAACGTCACCCCCGCTTTCGGCGTCTCGGGCTTCGACGTGCGCGCCCGCGGCGACGCCGACCTCTCGCGCGTCGCCGCCCGCGTGCCGCAGCTCACCTTCGGCCGCGGCGTCGGCGTCTTCAACCTCCGCGCGCGCGGCACCCCCGAGCGCCCGTCGGTGTCGGGCAGCGTCGAGCTCCACGAGGCCAGCCTCGGCGTCGCGGGCCTCGCCTCGCCGCTGCGCGACATCGAGCTCGACCTGCGCGTCGAGGGCAGCGAGGCCGTCCTGCGCCGGGCCAGCGCCCGCTTCGGCCAGGGCCAGATCGCCTTCACCCGCGCCGACTCGCCCGCCATGGTGCGCTTCGACGGCACGCACCTCGACCGCCTCGACGTGCCCATCATCGTGCGCGACCTCTCGCTCTCGCCGCAGGAGGGCGTCGAGCTCGCCGCCAACGTCGACGCGCGCCTGCGCTGGCAGGGCGGCGAGGAGCTCCCGCTGCTCCAGGGCGTCGTCGACCTCACGCGCGCCCGGTACACGCGGCCCATCCCGCTGTCGGCCGACGTCGCGGGGCGGCTGCAGGGCCGGGCCGCCGAGGCGCCGCCGGCCGCGTACGACCCGGCGCGCGACCTCGTGCGCCTCGACGTGCAGCTGCGCACGCCCAACCCGATGCGCATCGCCAACAACCTCGCCGACGTCGAGCTGCGCCTCGACGAGACCCGACCCTTCCGCGTCGTCGGCACCCTCCAGCGCCCCGGCATCGTGGGCAGCATGCACATGACCCGCGGGGTGCTGCGGGTCTACGAGAACCAGTTCGAGGTGCGCCGCGGCGTGATCGACTTCGACAACCCCGACCGCATCGCGGCCCGCTTCGACATCGCCGCGCAGACCGAGGTGCGCCGCACCGGCGACAGCGCCCGCAGCCAGTGGCGCGTCGGCCTCCACGCCCACGGCACCCCCGAGCAGTTCTCCGTCGACCTCTCCGCCGAGCCCGCGCTCTCCCGCGAGGACATCGTGCTGATGCTGCTCTTCCGCCTCACGCGCGTGGAGCTCGAGCGCATCGGCGCCATCAACGCCGCGCAGACCCTCGCCGTCGAGGCCCTCTCGCGCGGCCTCGGCCTCGACCGGCTGCTCGGCCGCGTGCTGCCCGTCTTCGACGACGTGCGCATCGGCAGCGCGTACAACCCGCGCACCAACCGCACCGAGCCGCAGGTGTTTTTGGGGCGCCAGGTCTTCGACTGGCTGCGCCTCGGGGGGTCGACCACCGCCAGCGAGAACCCCATCGCGCGCTTCACCGCCGACCTGCGCCTGCGCGGCGGGCTCGGCGTGCAGGCCCTGGTCGAGAGCGCCAACAACCAGCTCGGCACCGTCAACGCCAACGCCGGCGCCGACCTGCGCTGGCGGATGGAGTTCCAGTGAGGGGAGTCGCGGGGTGGGTGGCGCTGGGCGTCGCGCTCGCGGCGGGGCGCGCGTGGGGGCAGACCGAGCCCGAGGCGCCCGCCGAGCCCGA
>JAQBQI010000648.1 GCA_028287085.1 Myxococcaceae bacterium | reverse complement strand
TCGCGCGCGAAGGCAGGAGCATCGCCGCGACCGCGCGCAAGCTCGGCATCGCGCGCTCGACCCTGCGCGACCGCATGCGCCGTCACGGCATCTCCGTCTCGACCTCCTCGTGAGGAACCACTCCCTTCAGGAACGCCTTCGTTCCTGCCTCTTTTCCTACGGATGAGGCGTCCGGCGCACTCTCGCGCCGCCCGTGCTCGCCCGCAGGAACATGAGGTTCCCATGAACGTCTCTGTAGCTGGCTCGAACGGGCTCGCTCTCGTGCGCCCGCCCGAACCCGCCTCCCGTACGCCCGCGCTCCGCGGCCGCTCCTTCGCCGACGTCTACCAGGACGTCATGCAGCGGTCCGGGGAGATGCTCCCCGACCAGGTGGTGCACGTCGCCGACCTCCGCATGACGCCGCTGGGCAACATCACGCTGCCCGGTCACCTCTGCTACCGCCTGAACCCGGTCGCGTTGCGCGGCCTCGCTTCCATGCTGGGTCTGCGCTGGGACAAGTGGTTCCAGTCCGCCAGCGGCGAGGAGCGGGCGGAGGAGGTCAACCGCCGCTTCCAGCGTACGCCCGGCGCGAAGAAGATCCGCGCGTGGGTCGATCGCGAAGACAAGGCGGACGGGGTGGCCCGCGCCTTCCTCGCGCCGTCCTTCACCCCGATCGACGACCACCGGATCTTCGAGCGGATGCACACGATGATGCGTGGGCTCGTGGACGACTACCGCTTCACCCGCGTCGAGTTCACGGACTCGACGACCCACTACACCGCCGTCCACCAGGAGGCCTTCGACCTCGACGGCGAGCTCCTCCACCCGGGGTTCCACCTGCGGAACTCCGAGGTCGGGGCGAGCGCCCTCTCCCTCGACGACCATTGGATGCGCCTCGTCTGCCTGAACGGGCTCATGGTCCGTGTCGGCGGCAAGCGCTCGCTCTACCGGACCCACCGGGCGATCGAGGATGACCAGCTCGCGGCCGCCCTCGTGATCGCGGTGGGCCGTCTCCCCGAGCGCTGGGCCACGGCCTTCGCCTGGATGCAGTCGGCGAAGCGGATCGCGGTCCCGCACGCGGACGACGCCGTCGCCGCGATCCTCGGCGACTCCGCGGAGGTACCGAAGGCGCTCCTTGAGGAGGCTCAGCGCGTCGTCCTCCGGGACGGTGACCTCTCGCGCTTCGGTGTCGTGCAGGCCATCACCCTCGTCGCCCACCAGACGAACAGGGACCCCGACGTGCGCTTCGCGATGGAGCGCCTCGCAGGGGACTACCTCGCCGTCACACCCCTCCCGGCATAGCACGCCGGTGCTCTTGGCTCCTGGCCCGCCTCCGCTCTCGGACGGCGGGCTGCTTCTTTTCTTCTTTTCTGCACGGCCTCATATGGGCCGGTGTGTCTCCCATTGAGCCCGCGACAGCGCTTCATCCCATGCAGAGAGAGCAGCACCTCGTCACGCTAAACTCGCTATAGCTACTGCCGAATAGGCTGGCTGCCACCGGGAGGCCGGAGGCCGTACTCTTCAGTCAACTGCGGCCGTCGTACTCGCCAGCCAGGGCGATCCTGCCGCACCGAAGCCGTGCACCGCGAGGTAGCCTCCGTCCGCCACGGTACCGTCCCCTTCGGATCGACAGGCACTCCGGGCAACCTGTACTGCGCTTGCCACGCTGTGACCCTGGCCCTGTGCGGTGAGCGCAGACATCAGTGTCTCCCAGACGTCCGCCGTCACAGTCCGACGACCCGGTCGGGGTTGGGGCGTCGGGATCGGCCAGGCCGCTGCAACCACAGTCGGTACGCCCGCCGCAAAAAATCCGCGCATCAGCCCGGGAATGTCTTCAGCAAGGTTGCCCGCTACCCTCCCTGCGGAACAGGCACCGGCGAGTACCAGACGACACCTTGTAAGATCAAGGTGGAAGCCAAGAGGTTGTTCCTCGGCTACCATGGGCATGCGCTCGGTCGCCGGGTGTCCAAGGACAGGCAGGACCGCGTGTCCCAGTTGGCCCATAATATAAGGATCAACGTCGCTGGCGCCGGTGTCGTCCCTGATCAGTCGAAACCTCGACGTCCGAATCACGTTCTTTCCATTCACCTCGAACGCTCCGTGCGACAGCCACACGCAGACATCAGGGCTGATCTCCGCGATGCTGCACTCGCGCCATCTGGCGCGCGCAGCAACCCAGGAGTCGAGACGGCCGCGGATCGTCCGAACTCCACTACCGCAGTCGATCGAAGAGGCCAACGTATAGCGGACGACATCTCCCAGCGGCGCAGCATGCCTTGCCACGATGGCGCTGATCACATCTCTGTAGAGGGCGATGTCAGCGGCCACGACAATCAGGACGCTGACGCGACCTGTTCGCTTGCTCCAGAGCTTCATCCACCGCGTTCGAGCCGCAAGGTAGAACGCAAGTGAGGCGGACTGTTCTACGCAGCATCCCGCCCGATCTCCCCACCGCGGTCCCGAAGCAGCCAGCAGATCATGCACCACCCCGTGAGGAATGAGAGTGAGCCGGTCCGCCCGTAGTCCTGCCAGTAGCAGGTTGCCCGCAGCATCGAGGCACTCCGCCAACTGCGCCCCTCCCGGCCACGGCGACAGGCGGTTGTGGAGGTGGCCCTCCAACTGTCTCAAGAGCTCACAATATCTCTCGTACTGAGCCATGACAGCGGCGCGGTCAACCTCCTGCGCGCTACATTCTCCGTAAACGTCGATGGTCACTCGGATGAGTCGAGTTTCGGCATCAAAGAACATCACCAGCGCTCTCCGCTCATCGCGCGCATGCTGGCATGCCTCTCGGAGGAGCCTGCGCCCCATGTCGATCATGGACTCGCAGGCCGGCCATGGCGCCCCAGCGCGATCGATCATTCGGAGACTGATATCACTCGCTCCATGCATCGCGGCCAGACGGCTAGCGAGTTCACTCGCGCCCTCATTGTCTGTCGCCGTCCACCAGAGGGCAGCGATGACGCAGAAGGCATGGCGCAGTGCGCCGACCGAATACACGCGGGTATCGCACGCCTCCATGTCGCGATAGGCAGCCCACAAGGCGTTCAGGAGCGAGTCAAACACTTCCAAGTAGTGCGCATGTACAAGCGTGCTGCTCTCCGTCGCCATATGAGCGGTGAGAACCAGTCGGACAACGCGTTTGAAATAGGGACCCCTGTCCGGATCCTGGATCAGGAGTCGGGACCTCCACAGGAACCATTGAGCAGCGGTTCGCGCGCGCATCTCATACCGAAGAACTCCGGGGATAGCTCTCCAGAATCGCTCTTGGTCATGATCCCAGCGACAGGCGGCAAGCACGGTCCCCAGCGTCTGGGCGAACTCGTCGTCGGCCTCCGCCGTGAACGCAGCGACGGCCACGCTAGCGGCAACCTGCCCCAGGTAGGCGTCCCGGGCGATCGCGGCGCCGACTGTCGCGTGGCCAGGGAAGTCCGCGATCTGAGCGAGATACGCTTTGGCCTGCTGTACTTTCTCGCGCGCGAGACTCAGGGGGTCGACCTCCGCCGTACCGCGTGCCGTGCCCCCCGCGACTCGCACCCGATCGATCACCCGCTGCCAGAGCGAGCTCTTCATCCCTCTGAGCCAGAGGATCTGAGACCATGCCCCAAGCATGCCGATCGCATACTTGTACGCCGCAAAGCATCGCGGGCGAACACTTGGATCGAGGTAGCGCTCATCGATACGCTCCACCCAGCGCAAGCCATTCGCGAAATGCTGGTCCTGGTCGGCCTCCGATTCTGCTCCGATCGCCATGCCGACCGCCACACAGATGGCCGAATGCGCGGCCAAGTCCGAAGACGACGGATCGTCCTCGGAGCACTGCCACAGGAGCTCAGATACGCGGATGCTGTACTTGTGAAACCGCCACGCACCGGAGGAATGATGGGACAGCATGTGCACGGTAGACAAGACGACGTTCAACAACCCCTTCCATCGCACCGTCGAGCCATAGGTGGGGCCCAGCGAACAGGCCGCATCACACCACGGCAGGCTGGCGAGAAGTCGTTCCCTGTATTCTGACGAATCCGCAGGCAGTCGGTTTCGATGCGCAAACGACGTAGCACTAATTGCGTTGTGAACGGCGGTTTGAACGCATTCCTCGCCCACCAAGGAGCCTCTGCAACTCTCTCGCAGAGCCCAGGCGCGCTCCGCCCAGCGTAGAATCTCTGCCTCAACGCTCTCGCGCTTGCCCGGGTCGCATTCGCATTCGGAAGCCAGGCTGCCGAGGGCTGCAGTCGCGTGACCCGCAAGCCGGGCGAGGACGTCGTCGTCGTCTGTTCCGGCCGGATACGACCATCCGCGTGCTGCCCAATCGGTCGCGCAGCGTAGCCAGCGCTCACGAGATAGGCTGTCAAAGGACAATCTCTGCCCGATGTCCTTCGCCGAGGAGACTGCGTGTTCTGCAGCGCGGAGGCGCTCACGGACCGGCATGTGTCCGAAATGGGACCAGACGATTTCTGCCCATTCGATGACGGCGAGGCTGGCCGTCTTCCACGCCTCGTTCTGCGCGATGTTGGATGATGCGGCAAGCAGCGCGGCCCGATGAGCGCTAGCGTTTAGCGCCGCGACAGCTAGTACACCTACTTCATTGGGCGCTTGTGGGCGGGGTTCGTTGCATGCAACCCAGTCGTCCCACGCCTTGCGGGCGCGCAAGTGCGCGGACGTGTCACGCGACATGTGGCGGGCGTGCGTCTCTTTGCAGTACAGATCTCGAGCTAGGACCTTGCCCGTTGGACGGCAAAGGTTTACGGCGAGGCCAGCCTCCCTGAAGGCAGGCAGGCACGCCCGCGCCGCGAGCCGCTGGCAACACTGAATCGAGAGTACATAGGGCGAGCAGACTGCGGCCTGAGGCGATGCCCGCCCGCCGCCGCGATGGTGCCGCTCGCGCCTCCTAGACCGGCGTTTCGCCATCAGTCATGAATCAGCCTGAGACTCCCGCCATGAGACGCAAGTTCTCGTAGCTGCCTCAAACTCAAGGAAAACACGCCATCCTCCGATGGTTCGATCGCCTCGATGTTCTCCTCCTCATCGCTCAGATGGATTTCCAGCCGGCCAAGGATCGCCTGCTCGTCCGACATCGCCCAGACCTCAATGCTTTGCGTGTCGCTTCCGACGCAGAATGTCCATCGAACGCCGTCGGGCGTCTCCGCATCGAGGCCGTGTTCTGCTCCAACGCCGGCACTCGCGACGCTTCTCTGGGCCAACAATCCGGCGTGCTGAATGAGGCCTCGGACGAAGTCGTATGCCGTCTCACTCTCACCATGCCACGGCATGAGCCGGAGCGCAGACACGAGAGACGACCTTTCCGACATGCGGCGGGAACTCGTCGGTTCATCCGAGGGCTGAACCCCGGGGGCATCTTCTTCTAGGCGGGTGTGGAACTCCGCGAGTTGAGCGCTTAGTAGGGGCGCCGCCTCGTGATCTGCCGCCAGACGCCGCGGACGCAGGCGTTCAACTTCCGCACGCATCTCTTCGTCCGTCGCGTCCCATGGCTCAGGCATAAAAGAACCTCAGTCGTCGTTCGAGTCGGTCGAACCGCCCAGGATCCTCTTTTGTCATGAAAACGCGATCCGGAAGACAAGTGAGTCTCGTTGACGCAAGGCTGATTCCTCGAACGAGCGTAGGGTCGATCGACCACCGACCCCTGACACCGCGGCACGCACCATCTGTGCCGAGGGGAATGACGATCGGCGATTGCTCGTCTGCTTTCGGAACGTAGCCAACACACTGCAAGACGGTCACGACATCCAGACCCTGGTCGTTGAACTGATCAGAAGAGATGACAACGCAAGGCACTTCGAGGCCATCGGGCCGAAATCGGATGGTGACGACCTCACCGCGGCGCGGTCGCTTCTCCCATGTGCCAGGTGGCCCCCAGCGGCGCAGAGGCCGTCGCAAACCAAGCACCTCGGCCAGCAAACGATGGGCGGCATCGTGAGTGTTCTCGTCGATCGATAGTTCGCGAGACTGGGTGGCGTCGCATCGCTCCAGGCAGTCGTAGATCGGCAATAGTTCACTTCCCGAGCCGATATCGATCCCCCACGCCATCCAAAATTGAAATGATCCGGACTTGTTCCAGCGCAGTGAATGCAGGTGCAATTGGCCGTGCAGGCCAGGTCGCCCCGTGCCATACCCGGGCACCATGATCGCCCTGCCAAAGTCAAGCAAGGTTCCGGCGCTTCGCTGCGCGTGCGACCCTTGTCGATGCGGTTTGCCAAGAAGGATGGCCGGGCGCAGGTGTCTGCAGTCAATCGACCCAGAGTTGGAATAGATGAGTTTCATCGCCTCGGGCCCAACAGGCTCAGACTTGCTGGGTTCCCAGCGCCCTTTCGTGATGGCTCCCGGGCATCGCTTGGTCCCGAACTCATCGTACAAGCCCACGTGTGCATTCTCTGGGAGGAACCACCGGAGTTGACCGCACGCAGGCGGCGACGCTCCTGTAGGCAGCGCCCCTTGCAGATGTTCAGAGATAAGAAAGAGCTGTGGATTGTTCTTCCACAGCTCAAGGCCCCAGTCGTAAGCAAGGGCAGGCGCCGGCTTGCTATGTCGATCGGGGGATTTCGGGCGGGACGGAGGGGTCACCATCGCCCTCCGCCTCGGCCGGTGAAGGGGCAGCGACTGCGTCCGGCGGGTCGTTGAGCTGCTCTCGGAGCAGCCACGACGCCTCGTGATCGGCATTGAGACGTCGCACTCGCGACTGCTCGAAGGCGGTGCGAAGTTCCTGTTCGGTAGCGTTCCAGGGTTCGGCCATCGTCGTCTCCTTCCGGAGAGTAGGAGATCGACCTGTCAGCAGAACGCCGAGCAGGAAGACTCCTGCTCGCCGAAGTAATGCGGACCGAGGTTGGCCCGCCAGTGTGTAGTCGGGGTTTCGGGCTCGACCGGAGAGCCGTGCACAAACCCCCAGCGCTCCTCGTTGCGCCGTCATTGGACTTCTCGCATCCATCGAAGCTGGAAGCAGACCAAGGACCACGTGACGAGGTGAGTAGAAGCGCAGCCGTCAGAGACGTGTCACGCCGTCGTACGCGCGTTGCTGGCCGACGCGAGCCAGAGGCGGCGTGAAGTGTCTGAAGGAGGATCGGGGCAAGCAGAGGCTTCACTCCCTGAAGATATCCCATCCACAAGAGGGGAGTAAAGGACAGCTTCGGTGTGGGGTGCGGTGGGAGTGAACCGTACACTGTACTACACGGGATTGGGCCCGTCAAGATGGCTCGCGAATGCCGCGTGGGGGTAGGAGGTCGCTTGCCTCTGGAATGAGCGTTCGCAGTCGAGCGCGGAGCCGGTGCGTTGCAACTCGAAGGGCGACAGGCTTTCGGCGGTAGGTGCAGGATTCATCGCACTCGTGTTCGCCGGTCAGGAAGTCGAGTGCGTGACGTTCTGCGTCAGGGAGGGTCTCGCGGAGACGACCGATTCGATCGAGCACGTGCCGAGCGTCCAGACGCTCCTCGGTGGAAGCTCCGGGGGCGTGCAGCACCGGAACACGCGCGTCACTCTCGATGCTCAGAGAGCGAGAGGTGCGCTTGCCACATCGGGCAAGAAGTTCGAGAGTCTTCCACCTCGCGGCCGAACTTAGGAAATTGCGCAGCGCGTCTGGAGCATCATCGATGCCCCGATCGCTGGCGAGACACCTTTCGAGGTAACGCTCGACATCGAAGACGGCCTCGCTGGTGAGATCGTCGTCTACGATCCCGCGCTTTCGCAGCTGGCCCTTGACCCAGCCTTGGACCAGCTCGTAGTGATCGAAAAAACGTACGGGCTCTAATGCAGGCGTAGAGGGATCAGACGACATGACAACCTCGGGGAGCAGGAGTTCTGCGTCGCCTGATCGCGACGCAGGCGACCGCGCTGGCGGCTGCTATGCGTTGTTGCGCGTGGTGCCAGCTCGAGTCCCCGGATAGGCTTCGATGTGAGTCGTCGGTTTTGGCTCTCCTGTTGTCCTTGCGGGAGGTCTCGCTTCCTTGGGCGCTATCGACGTCCGGCGACGGATGTTACGCCCGTCCGTCGATTTTGTAAGAGCCGGGCCGGACCGTTGTCGCTGGCCCGGACGCAGCCGCTCGCGCCGAACCGGGGAACCTGTAACGTCGGTGCCTTGCGCTTCATATCGGCCGCAGGAGGCCCTTGTGGTAGGCATCGTTGCGGTATCCGAACGCCTCTTGGTTCCGGTGGAGACGACGGGTGACCCCGTGGCGGGAGTGCGTCCGTGCTTCAGGCCCGCAGGCTGCGTGGAAGGCTGCCTGCCCGCCGCGTGGATAGCCCCCCTTCTGCTGCCGCCGCAAGCGACTGCGGCGCCGCGCTCGTCGCCCGCGGCTCGTCGTCGCGCTGTACGTCCGGTTCTGGAATTCGGTGGAGCGTCTCCACGCCTCTTTGGTCCCTGGGGTTCCGGCCGTCGCGGGAGGAGAGTGCCATGACCGAGTTCCATCTCCTTGCGCTCGTGGTGACGCTCTTCGCGGGGTTCGTCGCTGGCGTGGGTCTTCGGAGCTGGCAGGCCCGCGATCGGAATGCGTTCCGCCCCTTGGTCCCGCCTGCGGCGCGCCGGCCTTGGCGTTCGGCATCGCCCACCCGTTCCGCCAATGGGTCCCACCTGATCAATCCGACGGCAGACGAGCTCTTCGTTCCGCTCATGCCGCAAGCGCAACGTGAACCCGGCGCTCCCTGCTTCACCTGCGGCAGCCCGCTCGATGAAGGAGAGCACGACCACTCCAGCTGATCGCGCGTTCGCGATCCGCGACTCACACGAACCGTTCCACGCGCACGCACGATCGCGTGCAGGAGGATGCTCATGAACACGATGGATGATCTCTTTTCCCGCGAAACACTCGCGGGCAACAACCGTGACGTGCTCGCGCGCGCCGTGGTCGTCCTCGTCGGCTGCGGTGCCGCTGGCAACAACCTCGCCTTCAACCTCGTCCTCTCGGGCGTGGGGCAGATCCGCTTCGTCGACGACGACTGGATCGAGGTCTCGAATCTGCCCCGTGCGCCGCTCTTCCGCGCCGAGCGCATGGGTTCCCGCCGACGCTACAAGGCCCGGGAGATCGCGCTCGGCGCGCTCGCTCACGCCTACGCGACGGAGCCGACCGTCCGCTACGCCATCACGCGCATCGAGGCACTCGGACTCGCGGCCTTCGCCGACGCGCACGTCATCGTCTCCGCGGTGGACTCCTTCGAGATCCGTGCCCTGCTCTCCGACATGGCCTCGGCGCTCGGCATTCCCCTCGTCGAGATCGGGTTCGCCGCGCCGCGCGGCCAGGTCTCCGTGTTCCCTCACCGGACCCCCGAGGAGCCGGACTGGCGGTGCCTGCACCCCGAGGTGGAGCCCGGCCGCTACTCATGCGACCTCTACGCCCGCGCGGCGGCCGCCACCGGCCGCATTGCCGCGACCCAGACGGTCGCGAGCGCGCTCGCGAGCGTCGCCTCCGAGGCGGTGATCCGCGCTCTCCACGGCGAGTTTCCGCTCGGGAATCAGGTCTTCCACCTCGACGTGCGCTCGGGTCGGAGCAGCGTCGTAAGGGTGTCCCGTGACCCCGACTGCCCCGGCGTGCACGCGCGGTTGCCGCCCCCGGTTCCGGTCCAGGTCGCTGCCGTCGAGCCGCTCGGGCGGTTGCTCCAGATCGTGGGCGAGGTCCTCTCGGATCCGATCGTCGACCTCCCCGCGCCCTTCCTCGTCCAGGCCCCCTGCGAGCGCTGCGGGCGCCCGGTGCGGATCGAGCGGCCCATCTGGAGCGTGGAGGGTCCGCCCGCCTGCCGGCGCTGCCCTGAGCGGGAGGATGAGGGAGGGGGCGGCCGGGTCATCGTGAACCACCTCGACGCGTCGGATCCCCTCGCGCGGCTCTCGTGTCGCCAGCTCGGCCTTCCGGCGGGGTCCATCGTTTCCTGCCGCGACCGCGCGACCGACGCGCTCTACACCGTCCGTCTTGCCGGCGGGGTCGACGACCTCTTCGTCACCCGACGGCGAGTCCCGTCGCCGGCGGCGACACCGCCCGACGCCCCGGCGCTGTCGAGTGAGGTCGCACCGTAGGCGCGAACACCTCGTCCCTGTTCCTTCGCCTTCCGCGCCTCCTTTGGGTTCCTGCAACGCATACGGCCCGCCCTCGATATCACGCGAGGGCGGGCCGTATTGCGTAGGCGAAGTCGTTGCGCCTTCTTTCGACAACCATCTGCACTCGCCATGAAACGGTCTGGCGGTCTGAACCAATAAGGGCTTTGCGACTGGCAATGGACGCCTGACGCAGCGAGGTAACGACCATGGCGAACAGCAAGATCAAGGTGACCTTTCTCCATCCCCGCACGAGCGACACCTTCCCGGTCGAACTCGGCGCGGGAACGACGGGCCAGAAGGCCCTCGACGAGCTCGTGAAGGCGAACTTCATCGAGGCCTCGAACGGCGCGATGACCTACGCGCTCCACCTGCAGCGCACCAACACCGCGCTCCCGCTCGCGGCGCCGCTCGCCGCGTCGGGGGCCGAGGACGGCGACAAGATCGGCATCACCGAGACAAGCAAGGGCGCGGGGGCGTAGTCATGGCTCGGCTCAACCCGGCCCAGCTGCGCACCCGCCTCGCGTTCGATCACAGCGTGATCCGCGGGCTCACGGCCGCCGACCACGTCACGGTCCGGGCCTTCGCCGACGGGCGGCACGAGCGAGAGGTGACTCTCACGGAAGGGGAGGCGGGGCTCGCGACGCGCTACCTCGCCGAGTACCGCTTCCCGATCCTCACGGGCCCGGGCCCCACGACCGACCGCGCCCTCGTGCGCTTCGACCTCCTCGCGGGCGGCAACTACCCCTTCTCCGAGCCCGTCGTGGAGGTGCTCTCTCGACCGCGACCGTGGACGCCCCACGTGCACCCGTCGAGCGGAGCCGTCTGCCTCGGCGGCGGCTGGCGACGTGCGCAAGGCCGCATGCTCGCGGCGCACCTGGTCGTGCACGTGATGCACCTTCTGAACTTCGACGAGCCCGCGCCCGATGCTGGCTACAGCGGGTGGAACGGCGAGGCGATCAGCTACTGGCGGGGCAAGCTCGGCCTTCGGCCGCTGCACCCCGGGCTCCCGTACCCCGTGCTTCCGGCCGAGGTCACCCACCGGGTGGCGGCCCCCGGCACCGAGTTCGTTGCGCTCTCCGTGGCCAGCGACGCGGACGACGGATTCCGCGTGCTCTTCTCGGACGACGACGACAGCGATGCCTTCGCACCGCTCGGGAGGGTCCTTTGAGCGCAGCCGACGACGTCGCGGGTCGCGACGAATCGTTCGTGCCGCTCGGCAGGGTCGAAGGGCCCGTCCATCGTCGGTCGCGGGTCGAGGCCCGGAGCGCGCACCGCACCTTCCGGGACGCGGACGGGTTCGAGGTGGCGATCCCCGAGTCGGTCGTGGGACGGCTCCTGACCTTCGCGCGCGATGCCGCTCCCAGGGAGTGGCTCGGGCTCGTCGTCGGCCAGCGCTGCGAGGACGCGCGCGGCGCGCACCTCCTCGTGCTCGGTCTCGTGCCCGACCGCCAGGCCCGCGCCGACGACGGCCGCGTCGAGACGACTCACGCGTCGGAGAACGCGACGCGCTCGCTCGCTCGGACGCTCTACCCCGACGCGGTCCTGCTTGGTTGGGCCCACTCGCACGTCCGCTGCGGCGTGACGTTCTCCTCGACCGACCGCGCCACCCAGGCGACGTGGCGCGCACCCTACAGCCTCGGCATCGTCGTCGACCCGTGGGACCCGCGTGAGCTCACCGTGTACCGCGGCCCGACGTCCGAGGCGCTCGCGCCGGTCTCCCTGGTAGGGCCCGCGCCGCCCGAGCCGCCGTGCGCGGACCCCGACTCGCAAGACGGCCCTCCCACGCCCCCGGCCACCCCACATCCGCGGCGGCGGGGCCTCTTGCCCCTGGCCTGCCTCGTTGCGCTTGGGGCCGGACTCGCCGCGCTCCAGCGCACGCAGGCGCTCGCCGCCCGCGTGGTCGTCCTCGAACGGCGTGCGACCGATCACCGGCGCCCCGCGGCGGGCATCGACGCGGGCGTCACCCCGCCGGGCGCGTCGAATCCGTGTCGCGCGCTCGCGCACTAACCCACCCGTCCATTC
Organism: Myxococcaceae bacterium; assembly: GCA_028287085.1. GTDB lineage: Bacteria > Myxococcota_A > Polyangia > Polyangiales > SCUS01. The sequence continues at coordinate 13,813 of JAQBQI010000648.1, read as the reverse complement.
GACACCTGTCCATCCACCCTCCGGAGGCACTCATGATGATCGTCGTCTTCCTGCTCACGGCCCTCGTGATTTACGGCTTCGGGCGACTGCTCGTGCGGTATCTCGGGTGGCCCACGAGCTTCGCGGCCGTCGGTCGCTGGCTCGTCGCCCTGCTCGTCGCCGGCGTGCTCTGCATTGGGCTTCCGGGCCTCGTCCGCTCCTTGCGCTACGCCCGGTACCCCGTTCCCGGGGTGGGTCTCGGTGAACTCGTGATGGGGTTCGCGCTCCTCGGGCTCGCCGTGCTCGGCTACGTGGGCTGGACGCGGGGGGAGCTCGCCCGCGAGCGCGAGCAGCGCCTCGCGGAGGCCACGCGCCACCAGGAGCGACGCCGCGCCCTGCCACCCCCGCCCGCGGCGCCAACCGACGAGGGCTTCACGCCGATCAACGATCCGCCCGCGCCCGCCGCCCCCGCCGCCCCCGCCGAGTGAAGGGAGGATCGACCGTGCACGACCGTCTCTCTCGATTGCGCGCGTTTGTTGGCCACGAGGACGTGCGCGCCGCGTTCGCGGCAGAGGCGCGTTCCCTCCGTCAGGCGGCGACACCGGGCGGCCTCGACGCGCGCCTTCGCGCCGAGATGGCGAAGCTTGCTGCGAGCCCCGCCGAGACCGCTCCGGTCGGGACCACGCTCGAGGCGCCACACACCCAGGTCCGCGTACCCCTGCGCGAACTCGTCGGAGGCGGCCACAGCGTCATCCTTGGGGGCACGGGCGCGGGCAAGACCCGGGCGGTCGCGAGCCTCGCCCGCGCCTACCTCCGGCGCTTCGCCGCGAATCCGCGCGCGCTCGGGTTCTGGGTGATCGACCACAAGAGCGATCTCGTCGCGCTCGTCCGGGGGATCGTGCGCGACCTCCTCGACGAGTTACCGGCGGTCCAGGTGCGGCGCCTCCTCGACGCGCTCGTCGTGATCGACCCCTTCTCGACCGAGGCGCTCGTCCCGCTGCAGGTGCTGCACCCCGAGCCAGGCGTCGCTCCCGAGGTACAGGCGTTCGAGGTCACGTCGCTCATCAACCGCATGGGCGGCGCCGACCTCGGCGTGCGCCAGGACCAATTCCTCTACCACCTGCTGCTCCTCGGAGTGGTCACGGGCCGTTCGCTCCCCGAAGTCGCCCGCCTCATCGACGCGCCCGAGGAGCTCGCGCGCGCCGCCGCTCGAAGCCCGTCCGACGAGGTCCAGGCGTTCCTCGGCGCCGGCGCCCGGCTGAACGGCCAGAGCCTCGACGGGGTTCGGGCGCGCCTCCACGCGGTCCTTCGACTGCCCGCCGCGCGCCTCATGATGGGCGCGAAGGGGGCCGTGAGCTTCCACCAGCTGCTGGGCGAGAAGATCGTGCTCATCGACGTGGGCTCTGCGCCGCGTGGGTGCCAGGATCTCGCGCGCTTCTGGGCGGGCTTCATGACCACTCGCTTCGTGAATGCGATCTTCGAGCGGTCGGCCGCGGAGGCCGCGCGACCCGTGGCGGTCCTCGTCGACGAGTGGCAGGAGGGGCTCGGCGCCGGGAGCGAGATCGCCGAGGACTACGAGCGGGTACTCTCGATGGCGCGCTCGCGCGGAGTCTCCCTCCACCTCATCTCGCAGTCACTCGACGGCGCCGCGAAGGTGTCCGCGCGGCTCCCGAAGATCGTTGCGACGAACACCAACGTGCAGCTCCTCTTCCGCGCGTCGATCGACGACGCCCGGGCGATGGCGCACCTGCTGCCGGTGACCAGCAGCTGTCGTCGTCCCCGCGGCGCGCCGTGGGATGAGAAGGCGCGCACGCCCTTCCTCACCCCAAAGGAGGAGCGTGATCTTCTCGTGGAGGCGGTGCCGTCCCTGCCGAACCGCACGTTCTATTACTGGAACCGGCTGCGCCCGTATCGCGCCGTCCTTTTGCGTGCGCCCGAGGTCGTGGTGCGCGATCGCAGTGAGGAGGAGGATCTCTTCTCCCTGCGCGTGCGACGGGGAGTGCTCGCGGTCCCGATCGCGGAGCTCGACGCGCAGGTGAACCCGCCGGACGAGAGCTTCCGTACGCTCACGACCGTCGATGCGCCTGCGCTCGCGCGCCCGACCCGGCGACCGCGTGGCGGGTGACCTTCACAGGTAACGCGAGGTTCGAGGGGACCATAGAGAGGGCGGAGGTGTTCACTCCGCAACCATCACGTGCTGGAGGAGGTCGGTCGTTCCGAGGAGCCGCTTACGTTCGTGCATCGGGCCCATCTGATTCACTGACCGCCATCTCTATGGGACGAACCCTTCACTACGCCATCTACGACAACGCCCAGAACTACTGGGAGGCCAGGCGGGACATCCGCATCGCTCAGGAACTCCTCATCTACCGCTTCTCCTGGACCGCGGAGTGGCCCTCGCTTCGGATCCTTGATGAGACCGATCGGCTCCAATGCAGCGACGATTCGAGGTTCAAATCCCGGCACCCGCTCCCGGTCGCGGATGGCTTCACCAAGGTCTGCTTCGACGACTGGAACGCCGCCATCATCGCGCGATTCGTCACCTGGGTATCGCGGCGCCTGCCGCACGCACGGGTGACGCTCCACGATGAGGGCGACTACCTCTCGGCGGACTACCACGTCCTCCGTGCCGGGGTGACCGACCTGGATCACGACGTCCTCACGCAGGAGGCCCGATATCTCACCGAGAACGAGCACTGGGACCGCCTCGGGATCCTGGAGGGAGCGATCAAGGCGTTTCGACGCGGTGAGATTCACCGACCGATCCCTGCCCGGGAGTACGGGGATTGTCGCGAGATCCAGGCGCTCGGGTTGCCGCCAGAGGCGCTCGCGCGGATGACCTTGGACGAGGTCGCCGACGCCATCGCCTTCCCGTGGACCACCGAGGGACTCAAGGCCGCGTAGGCGCGCAGTGACACTTCCATGCGGAGGTCGGCCGGGTCCGCGGGCCCGGACACGCGAGGCGTCTGTTCCACGGGACGAACCCAGCTCCACCGGCGCCGAGCGGCGCCACTGCGAGTTCAGGTCGTCCGCGGCAACACGCATCGACCACGGTCGTGCGACGCCCGGCCGACGCTCCGCGCTCTTCAGCATCGACCGCTCGATGTCCCGAGAGGTGACCCCATGGCTGCGACACCACCCAGACTCTCGCCGGCACGCATCCTACTTCTTGCTCTGGCCTCCCCGGTGCTCGTGGTCTACGGCTTCGTCGTTCTCGGGCGGTGGGTGGCGGGCCTAGCTCGCGGCATCCGCGGCGCCCGCCTCGCGCTGGCGTCGAGTCTTCCGTGCCCGCACGGGCACCCGAACCCGACGGTCGGGCGCTGGACCTGCGCGAGCTGCCACGCGAGCTATCATGGCTGGGTCGGTCGCTGCGAGATCTGCGGAGCCGGGGCCGGCTGGATCTCTTGCGAGGTCTGCGGCGTCGGCGTCGTGCTGCCGTGGGTCCGGCCGTGACGGCGCCTCCGATCAAGCGCCTGCGCCGGAACGCCGAGAGCACGGCCGAGACCGGGAACGCACGGGATCTCGACCTCCTGGGCGTGCTCTACTGGGCCGGGCTCCTCTCGATGCCGCAGCTCGAGCGGCTCTTCTTCCCGTCGCGCCGCCGCGCCCAGCAGCGCATGCGCGCCCTCCTCGACCGTGGCCTCGTCCGTGCCCATCTCCAGGGCGAGGCGCTGCACCGCCCCAACGTGTACACCCTCGCGCCCACCGGCCGCTCGCTCCTCATCGACGCCGGGCGTCTCGGGCCGGAAGCGGCACCACCCCGTGCCCTCCCACGGGTCTCGAAGCTCGCCCACGCGCTTGCCGTGCGGGAGGTCTTCGCCGCCTTCCTCGGCGCGGATCGAAACGGGCACCTGCGCCTCGACGACTTCCGGTTCGAGGACGAACTCGTCGCCGAGCCCGCGTTCCGCGGGGCGAAGGTCATCCCCGACGCGCTCGCCCTCGTCACCCGCGAAGAGGGGATGCGCACGGTCGGCATCGAGGTCGACCTCGGCACGGAGCCCCACGCGGTTCTGCGGGCGAAGCTCGAGACCTGGCGCCGCCTCGTCGAGCACGGCCGCTCGGAGGCCGTGCCCACGACAACTGCGCTTCTTCTGACGGCCTCGAGCGAGGGGCGCCGAGCAAGCCTCTTGCGGCTCGCCTCCGAGGTCGGTCTGGCAGCCCGCACGCTCGCGCTCCTGCCGAACCATCTGGGGACCGCCCTGGCCGAGGGGTGGCCGTGGACCCTCTTCGCGCCCCCTCTTCTCGCCGAACGAAGGGGGATGCGCTCGGAAGATGTTGAATTCACGCCACTTTTGGTAGACGAGAACGAGGCATTTAGGCCCCTTGGAGAGGGAGGGGGCGAAACGAAGTGACGCCGGCCGCGCTAACGCCGGCATGCCTCCACCCATAGAGCCAGGGATCGCCCGGCGGGGGCGCGGAGGATGAACATGTCCCAACAAACGCTCGTGCTTTCCTGGACGCTCCGTGCCCTCGCCGCCCACCTCGCGCACGGCCAGGACGTCGGTCACGCCGACCTGTACAGCGACGCCGAAGGCACGGTCGTCGTCGACCGCTACCTGGTCCAGGCCCTCGAACGCGGCGACGCGCACGGGCGTCCCGTGCCGCCGGGTGCCGCAACGCTCGTGCGGCTCGACCTCCCCCGTATCGACGCTGATCGCGTGGCCGAGATGCTGATCGGCGAGGACGAGAAGGCGGGACGGGTTCCCCTCGCGCGCAGCGTCGCTGCGGCGATGTGGGGACCGAGCCCGTCGATCGAGCGCGCCGTCGAGCGGGTGGGGCCCGCCCGGTGGCAGCATGCCGAAGAAGCACTCGTCCTCCAGGCGTTGGCCGCCTGGGCGCGAGAACGAAACGGAAGCGTCGAGGTCTCGCAGACGGGCACGATTCGTCTGACCCACGGCGTGGAGCTGCGAGCGGCTTCGGCCATGGGGTTGGTGCAGGGCAGCGGCGCTGGACCGTCTCGCAACGCTCCGCGCTGAACAGCGCTCGCGGCCCGGCGACGGAGGAGGAGACGATGACTTCGGGCCCCTTCGCCGCTCACAGGTCGAAGAGGGCGACGCGATAGCGTGGATCGTCGACCACCGTGGCCCCGGCCCAGGCTCGAATGGCATCGACGTTGTAGCGCTTCCCGTCGACGTAGGCCTCCGCGGTGGAGGTGTGTTGCCTGGCCCTGACGGGCTTCGGCGGGGCACCCTTCGGCTCCTTCGGTGTCTTCCACTTCATGAAGCCGCCGTGGAGGTTCGCGGTGGTGAGCAACGCCCGACGCGCAGAGAGCCACTCGCGCTTGCGCTGCATCGCGGGCAGCGTCGAGGGAGTGTGGGCGGGGTTCGCGATGACGTAACACCCGGCGAGGGCGTCAAGCAGTCGCGGGTCGACCGGCCAGCCCGTGCCATCTGCCTGGGCGTACACGGTGTTGACCTCGCCGCACAGCATGAGGCCCGTCTCCACCCGCCCGCGACTCTTCCACTTGCGGCTGGGAGCTCGCTCGCCAGCGAGTTCCTCGATGACCCGTAGCGATTCCCGGGAGGGACTGCTGTCATCGTTCCAGGCGTCGTCCGAGGTGATCACCCACTGACGCACCGGACCGCAGAGCCTCCCACCGGGGCCCAGGACGAAGGTTCGGCGCCAGCCTCCCTTGGCGGTCGTCGCGTCGCTCTTGTCCGGCGCCAGGAGTTCAAGCACGACGTAGCGGCCCTTCACCTTCTGGGTGATGACCGACGGCACCGTTCGACCCACGAGCGTGTACCCGGGGAAGATGATCACGTCGGCGCTCTGGATCGCCTCGTGGTCGAGGACACTCTCCACCGTGCCCTGGCGTCCCGGATCTGCGTTCACGGCCGCCTTCACGGCAGCTGCGGCGTTCCAGTACACGCCTTCCGGCACCTCGACACGCAGCTCGACCAGCGCGTAGCGCAACCGTCCCCGTTCCATCAGCGCCTCCTTGCGGGGCGAACATCGCACCAGGCGACCTCCCCGACGGCGCGGACGGTACCAGCGCAGGGACGAGGTCGGTAGCGCGGAAGTTCGATGCGCCGGAGACCAAGGAGGACGCGGAAACTGGCCGGGCGGCGTGAGACCGTCCTGGGAACCGTCCACCCGGTCAGAACCCGTCGGGCTGCGCACGCGTGAGCGAGGCGACGACTGGCTCTCCGGGGAGGTTCGGTTCGTCGAGCGACCGGGCCCGCGGACCCGGCCAGTTCCAGCGGGAGAGTTTCACCCGTTCACCGCGCACCCAGGTGGGGATACGCAGTGCCTCACCGACACGAATGCGTACGGTGGTCCCTTGCCGGGATCATCCGCGCGCACGAGGTCGAGGCACACCGATGCGCGCCGTGCGAGTCGCTGCGAGAGACCCCCGGCCTCGAACCGCCCGCGTCGTCGCCTCGATCTTCGCCTGTCTGATGTGAGGGCGTGAGGAACCCGACCGTCCGGTCCGTGCTCGACCCAGCCGGCCTTCCCCCGCGCCGTGCCGTCCCGCTCGCAGACGTTCGATCCCACCATCGTGACCGCACGGCCCCAGCGCGACGCCCGACCTGATCGTGCACGCGATGTGCGACCCGGCCGGGCGACCGTGGGGTGTGTGGAATCTCCGGGAGAACATGAACGCCGCGGGCAAAGCGGGCGTGCGGGGGAATGGCGCGATGGCTATCGGGCGCGTCGAGAGCGAGCGGATCGCCATCGGCGACCCCGACGACAGAAGACGATGTAGAGGCCGAGGAGGAAGGCCAGTTCGATGAGAAGCCGAGCATCCCACTGCAGGGAACCGAGCAGGGCGCAGACGTTGATGTCATCCATAGAGTTCGAGCGTGACGAGTAAAGGGTCGGGCCCGTCGCCCGTCGAACACGAACGCCCGGCGAGCCGTCTGCATCCTCGAGAACGCGTGGAACAGGGTTTGGACCTCCGTTGCCTCTATCGCGCGCGATCGCGCGCCGTTACAGGTCACCAGTCCCGGCGCTCGGGGCGAGCAAACGAGGTCCATTCGCGCCGTAACGGCTGGTGAGGACGGCCCATAGGGAGGAGAGGACAACCCAGACCGAGGGCGGCACCGGCGGACGACGTTGAGCGCGTCCAACGTCCGCGCCACCGGCCCCTCTGCGCCGTGCGACGGCACGACGCGAGAGGAGTGGGTCCGTGCTGGGGGCACGGACGGCCCGCGCCATTGCACAAGCCCTCAGGATCCAGGAAGAACACGGACATGACAATCCGAATGATTACGCTCCACTTTCTCCATCCATGTGAAAGCTCGATCTTCCCGGCGGAGGTCAGCGATTGCATCACGGGGCAACGCTGTCTCTATGCGCTTACGAGAGCGGGCTTCATCGAGAGTCCGCCGATGTACTACGCCCATGGTATGCAGAACCGTCGCACCGGCTGTTCGGTCGATCTCCTTCAACCCATCGCGAACGAGGACGTGCGCGACGGTGATGAGATCAGCATCTCGACGCGCTACCTCTGCTCCTGAGTTCCGACGTTTCAGCCCGGCCCCGTTCCAATCGCCGCGAGGCGCGGCGCGCCGGAGACAGGAAGGCGTCGCTGGAGGTGCCAGGCACGACGGCCCTGGGGCCAACGCACCACCCGGTGAGGGCAGCCGCGCAGACGTTGGAGGTAGGTGATGGAACGACGAAGGACAACGTCCGCGCACGACACCGCGACTCGCGAGCCTTCACCGGCTCTTCGTGAGGGGGATGGTCGCGTGGCCGAGATGCCGATCCCGCTCCTCCGCGCGACGGTCGCCCGGTCGCTCACCGCCGACGTGGTCTTCGAGCTCCTCGTGGAGAAGATCGCCGAGCGGGTTGCCGAGCGCCTCGGCGCGACCCCGGAACCCGGCTACTACACCCAGCACGAGAACCCGCTGGGCCGCCGCCGCTTCCTCGAAGCCGCGCGCCGTGGCGCGTTCCCTTCCGCGAAGCAGGGCAAGCTCGTTCTCGCGCGCCGCGAGGACGTCGACCGTTGGCTCCGCTCGCGCGAACGCCCTTCTGCGGAATCGCGAACCGCGGGCGTCGAAGAAGATCTCGACGCCCTCCTTGAGGGCGCTGGCGTGCTCGCACCGGGCGTGACAGTCCGGGTTCGTCACGGGAGGCGTTGAGATGCCACGCAAGGCAACCGGCACGATCGTCTGGGCGAACGACCACTGGCGCGCCCGCATCCGCCTCGCGGACGGCACCCGCCCATGGGTCGACCTGCCGCGCGGCCTCTCCGAGGCCCAGGCGAGGAAGAAGGCCCAGGAACTCACCACCCGGGCGCGCACCCTGGGCGCCACGCGCGACAACAAGGGCGGTGACCTCGCCGCGGCGACCGAGAGCGTGCGCGAGTGGTCGGTGCGCTGGATCGTCGAGCGCGAGCGGCGGGGCATCCGCTCGGTCCGCAACGACCAGAGCCGGCTCGACACCCACATCCTGCCGGTCTTCGGCAACCAGCCCATCCGCGCGGTCGTGCGCGCCGACGTCGAGGGCTTCGTCGAGCGCCTCGACCGCAAGGTCCAGGGCGAGACGCTGAGCTGGAAGACCGCGCTCAACATCTGGACGCTCCTCTGCGCGATGTTCCGCGACGCGAGCGCGTCGAAGTCCCGCGCCCTGCGGGTGCGCGACGACAACCCGTGCGCCAACGTGAGCCCCCCGGATCGCGGCGGGAAGAAGTCGAAGGTGTACCTGTTCCCGAGCGAGTTCCTGCGCCTGATGGAGTGCGAGGGGGTGAGCGTCCAATGGCGCCGGCTCGTCGCCGTTGCGATCTACCTCTACGCGCGTGCTGGCGAACTCCAGGCCCTGCACTGGGAGGACCTCGACCTCGACCACGGCGTCGTTCAAATCCATCGCGCCTTCGACCGCGACCGCGACGTCGAGAAGGAGACCAAGGGCGAGGAGGCCCGGCGCTTCAACATCGAGCCCGCGCTCCTGCCGTTGCTGCGCGAGATGAGAGCGCAGGTGAAGGGCAGCAAGGTGTTCCCCGAGTTCCCTCAGGAGAACGAACTCGCGGAGGAGCTGCGGCGGTACCTCAAGATCGCGGGCGTGTCGCGCGGCGAGCTGTACGCCTCCGACCGCACGCGCAAGAACATGACCTTCCACGACCTGCGCGCGACGGGCATCACCTGGATGGCCGTGCGCGGTGACGCGCCGATCAAGATCCAGCGCTGCGCCGGGCACAAGAGCTTCGCCACGACCGACGGCTACATCCGCGAGGCCGTCGTGGTGAGCGACGGCTTCGGCTCGCCCTTCCCGCCCCTCCCGCGCTCGCTCTACGCAGACGGCCGGGGCGCCGGCGGGGCCGAGGAGGAGGCTGCCCCCGCCAATGGTCCACGGAATGGTCCACCGGAAATGGCAAACGGCCCGGAACCTCAACGATTCCGGGCCGTTACCTTAGTGCGAGGAGGGGGACTTGAACCCCCACGATGTTACTCGCTAGCACCTCAAGCTAGTGCGTCTGCCAATTCCGCCATCCTCGCAGCGGGACGCGGTGTATGCCCTGTCTCCCCATCCCCTGTCAACAAATTCTTTCACGACGCTGCTCGCCCCTCCCGTGGCCGCTGCTTGTGAGCCCGGCGCCGCTTCGGTAGTCTCCGCCGCCTTCGCGCGGGCGGAAGCAACCTCGTTCCCCTTTTCGGATCATCCGACGCGGCGCTGGGAGACCACGGACATGAGCGGGCATTCACGCTGGGCCACCATCAAGCACAAGAAGGGCGCCGCTGACGCCAGGCGCGGCCGCGTCTGGACCAAGCTGATCAAGGAGGTCACCGTCGCCGCGCGCATGGGCGGCGGGGACGCCAACTCCAACCCCCGGCTGCGCACCGCCGTCGACTCGGCCCGCGCCGAGAACATGCCCGCCGACAACATCACCAAGGCCATCAAGCGCGGCACCGGCGAGATGGAAGGCGTCAGCTACGAGGAGATCACCTACGAGGGCGCCGGCCCCGGCGGAACCCTCTTCCTCGTCGACGCCCTCACCGACAACCGCAACCGCTCGGTCGCCGAACTGCGCAAGATCTTCGAGAAGGCCGGCGCCACCATGGGCGCCGCCGGCACCGCCTCGTGGGCCTACGAACGCAAGGGCCAGATCAAGCTCGCCAAGAAGGCCGCCTCCGAAGAGCAGCTCTTCGACGTCGCCCTCGGCGCCGGCGCCGAAGACATCGCCGACGAGGGCGAGGAGTGGCTCGTCACCACCCCCGGCGTCGAGGTCGACGTCGTCCGCAAGGCCCTCGAAGAAGCCAAAATCGAGGTCAAGAGCGCCTCGCTCGCCATGATCGCCAAGAACCTCGTCGCCATCAGCGGCCGCGACGCCGACCAGGTCACCCGGCTCATGGAGACCCTCGACGACCACGACGACGTCCAGAACGTCTGGTCGAACTTCGACCTCTCCGACGAAGAAATCGCCCGCCTCTCCGGCGGCTGAAGAGACCTAAACCCATCCCCATGCGATCCACCGCCCGCCTGCTGCGCACCCTCGGCCTCGGCCTCGCCCTCGCCCTCGGCTGCACCGCTGACCCCGAGGACTTCGCCCACGAAGACGACGCCGAGGAGGGCGACAGCCAGTACGGCGTCGACGAGGCCGCCGCCGCGCCCGGCGTGCGCGTGCCCGCCTCGCTCGCCCTCGACACCCGCGGAACCTTCTACCTCACCTTCGACGACGGCCCCTCCGCCCGCTACACGCGGCGCATCATGGCCGTGCTCGCGGCCCACCACGCCCCCGGCGCCTTCTTCGTCACCGGCGCCAACATCGCCGGCAACGAGGCCATCCTCCGCGAGGAGAGCGCCGCGGGACACCGCGTCGCCAACCACCAGTGGAGCCACGTCGTCGCCACCAGCGCGCAGTTCACCACCTTCCTCACCCGCGAGCGCGACGCCCTCGACCGCGCCCTCGGCGCGCCCCACCCGCGCCTCTTCCGCTACCCCTACGGCGCGGGCAGCACCGCCAAGGAGACCGTCGTCCGCGCCAGCGGCTACCCCGACGGCGGCATCGGCTGGAACGTCGACACCCTCGACTGGTGCTTCGGACCCGACGCGTACTGCGACAAGGTTCCGACCGCGTACCGCCGCGACTACGTGGGCTGGGTCGTCTCCGAGGCAAGGCGCACCGGCGGCGGCGTGATGCTCTTCCACGACATCCAGGGCATCACCGCCACCAACCTCGACAGCATCCTCACCCGCATGGAAGCCCTCGGCTACCACTTCGGCGCGCTGCCCTCGCGCTGAGTTCCCTGATACAACCCGTCGCATCGCCATGGCGAACGGGGCCCCGCCTTCCTCTCGACGAAGCTTCCTCGCCGGCGCCGCCGGCACCCTCGCCGCGTCCGTCGCGGGGGAGGGGTGCCGCAAGCACCGCGACGCCATCACCTTCGGCCTCTACGCCGCCCTCACCGGCTCGCAGGCCGACTTCGGCAGCGCCTCGCGCAACGGCGTCACCCTCGCCGCCGAGGAGATCAACGCCGCCGGCGGACTGCTCGGCAAGCCCCTCTACATCGCCGTCGCCGACACCCGCGGCGACAGCGCCGAGGCCGCCAGCGCCGTCACCCGGCTGATCCACATCGAAGGCGCCGTCGGCATCCTCGGCGAGGTCGCCAGCTCGCTCTCCCTCGCCGGCGGCCGCATCTGCCAGCGCTACCGCGTCCCGATGGTGTCGCCGTCGAGCACCAACCCCGCCGTCACCGCCCTCGGCGACTGCGTGTTTCGCGTGTGCTTCATCGACCCCTTCCAGGGCGACGTCATGGCCCGCTTCGCCCGCAACACCCTCCACTACTCGCGCGTCGCCATCTTCAAGGAGCAGGGCTCCGCCTACGCCGTCGGCCTCGCCGAGGCCTTCCGCCACGCCTTCACCGGCCTCGGCGGAACCATCCCCACCGAGCAGGCCTACCGCTCCGGCGACACCCACTTCTCCGCGCAGCTCGGCACCATCCTCGCGCAGAACCCCGAAGGCATCTTCTGCCCCGGCTACTACACCGAGGCCGCCCTCATCGCGCGCGAGGCCCGGGGCCAGGGCTTCCGCGGGCACTTCATGGGCGGCGACGGCTGGAGCTCGCCCTCCCTCGTCGAGAACGACGACAACCAATTGGTCGGCGACTTCTACTCCGTCGGCTTCGCCCCCGACGGCGCCACCACCGAGGTCGCGCGGCGCTTCGCGCGCCACTTCCACGAGCGCTTCCACTTCGCGCCCAACGACGTCGCCGCGCTCGCCTACGACGCCACCCGCGCGATGGCCCAGGCCGTCACCCGCGGCGGATCCTCCGCCTCGGAGAGCATCCGCGCCCAGCTCGCCCGCACCCGCGACTTCGACGGCGCCACCGGCCTCATCTCCATCAACGAGCACCGCGACGCCGTGAAGAGCGCCGTCATCCTCGAGGTGCACGAGAGCTCGGCCGACTACCACTCCACGGTGAACCCATGACCGCCGCCGTCGTCGCCGCGCCGCCCAACCCCCTCGCGAAGCGCGCGCTCCCCCTCGCCGTCGCCGCGCTCGCCGTCTACCCCACGCTGCTCATCCTCAAGGGCGCCGCCGATCGCCCGACGGCCTTCCTGCGCAACCTCGTCGAGGGCGTCTCCCTCGGCGGCGTCTACGCCCTCATCGCCCTCGGCTACACCATGGTCTACGGCGTGCTCGGGCTCATCAACTTCGCCCACAGCGACGTCTTCATGATCGGCGCCTACGTCGGCATCTTCACCGCCTCCGCCTTCGGCCTGCTCGCGACCTCCACCCACGGCGCCTCGGCCGGCGTCGCCGCCGCCGTGCTCATCGCCGCCATGGTCGCCTCCGCCGTGCTCGGCATGGTCATCGAGCGCCTCGCCTACCGCCCGCTGCGCAACGCCCCCAAGCTCACGCCCCTCGTCACCGCCATCGGCGTGTCGATGCTCCTCCAGAACGTCGCGGTGCTGCTCTTCTCCGCCACGCCGCGGGGCTTCCCCCCCGTCGTGCGCGCCGTGCCCGTGGCGCTCGGTCCGGTCACCGTCACCAACGTCAAGCTCATCGACCTCGGCGCCGCGCTCCTGCTCATGGTCGGCCTCACCGTGCTCGTGCGCCACACCCGCGTCGGCCGCGCGATGCGCGCCCTCAGCGCCAACCTCGACGCCGCGCGGCTCATGGGCGTCCCCACCAACCGCATCATCGCCGTCACCTTCGGGCTCGGGTCGGCGCTCGCGGGCGCCGGGGGCGTGCTCTTCGGCATCGACCAGCCCGCCATCACGCCGCTCACGGGCGTGCAGCCGGGGCTCAAGGCCTTCGTCGCCGCCGTGCTCGGCGGCATCGGCAACATCCCCGGCGCCATGCTCGGCGGGCTCCTCATCGGGCTCGTCGAGCAGCTCTCGTCGGCCTACCTGTCGAGCTCGTTCGCGCCCGCGATCGTGTTCTCGATCCTGGTGGTGGTGCTGCTCGTGCGCCCGCAGGGCCTGCTCGGGAAGGTCACGCGCGAGAAGGTGTGAGCCTCCTCGCTTGACACCCGCCGCCCTCCGGCCGTCGCATCGCGCCCCATGAGCTCCCCCCTCGCCCCGTGCCCGTCGTGCATGCGCCACGTGCGCAGCGACGCCGCGCGCTGCCCCTTCTGCGCCGCGGCGATCGCCATCGCCCCCGCGTCGATCGTGCCCGCGTCGACCACCACCCTCAGCCGCGCCGCGGTCTTCACCTTCGCGACCACCCTCGCGCTCGGCTGCGCCTCCACCCAGGAGCCCGCGCCGCAGACCACCCCCGCCGCGACCACCGAGCCCGCGCCCGCCCCCGTCGCGGTCACCGAGCCCGTCGCCCCCATCCAGGGCCCGCAAGACCCCGGCGCCATGGCCCCCATGTACGGCGCCCCGGCGCCCGTCGACGCGGGCCCGCCCGCCATGGACGCCGCCGTCGACGCGCCCGCCCCCGCCGACG
>JAQBQI010000629.1 GCA_028287085.1 Myxococcaceae bacterium | reverse complement strand
GCCGAGGGCGCCGCCACCCGCTGCACCAACGTCGCCCAGATGGGCGCCGTCTGCGACGAGACCCACGACTGCGCCGACGGGACGCGCTGCTTCCTCACCGACCTCAGCGACCGCTACGTCGGCCGCTGCGGCGTCGACGGCGGCCTCGGCGGCGGCTGCGCTGCCACCACGCCGAACTGCACGGGCACCCTGACCTGCAGCAACACCACGACCCCCGAGAACGGGCTCTGCCAGAACGTCGTCGCCGCCGGCATGCCGTGCAACCGCCCGGTCGACGCCTGCGCCGAGGGCCTTACCTGCGTGCTCAACGCCGGCAGCCGCGTCGCGGGCACCTGCCGCGCCGAGGGCTCCGTCGTCGGCGCCGAGTGCCGCGCGGGCGACATGCCCTGCGGCACCGGCCTGACCTGCTCGGGCACCGCGCTCTCCTCGGGCATCTGCCAGACCACCGCCGCCGCCGGCGGCGCCTGCGCCCCGCTCGACGGCACCATCCGCTGCCCCGCGGGCCAGGTCTGCGGCGCGACGTCGTTCAGCGCCGGCACCTGCGCCGCCCCGACCGGCGCCGAGATGGAGCCCAACGACAGCCCCGCGGCCGTCATGGCGAACCCGATCTCGACCACCACCACCCGCACCGCCACGCTGCCCTTCGGCGACGTCGACTGCGTCGCGGTCACCGTGCCCGCCAACGGCTCGATCACCGCGATGGTCAGCGACGGCAACGGCCGCTGCCCGGCCCCCGCCCCCGGCGGCATCTCGCTCGACCTCTACGGCATCGACGGCGTCACCTGGCGCGGCGCCTCGTCGAACTCCGCGCTGGGTCGCTGCGCGATGATCGACGGCACCCGCGCGACGGTCTTCCCCTACGCGAACGCCCTCCCGGCCGGCGTGTACTACGTCTGCGCCCGCGCCTTCCGCGACGCCACCACGCCCACTGTCGCCATCGACAGCTACGTGCTGAGCGTGTCCGCCAGCGCCGCTCCCTGAGCGCGCCCCGCCCCCTCCCGATTCTCCCCCCTCGTCACCCCGACCGCCGACGCTGACGGCCCCCTCCCGGGGGTCGCCGACGACGCCCGCGCGCGCCCTCGCGCGCGCCGCGCTTGACACGTCCCCACCGGGGTCGGTATCGGCTAAGGCGTCATCATTCTCCAGACAGGCCGAAGCTGCCTACCGCAGCGCACGACCGCAAACCGCCGGGTACGGCAAACAGGTGCAACGATGTCGCAGAGCGACAAGCGCAAGCAGAGTCTCTACTTCCCCGAGTCGATGCTGCTGGAGATCCAGCAGGAGGCCATGCGGCTCGACCGCTCGCTCTCCTGGGTGATGCAGCGCGCCTGGAAGCTCTCGCGCCAGGACATCCGCAAGCTCCCGTCGGTCAACGACGTGCCCGACATGGAGGCCCTCGAAGACCCCCGCGGCCGCGACGAGGACTGAGCCTCGCTCCCCGTCCTCTCCGCAGCCCCACTTCCCCCTGATCCCACCGCCCGCATTCCCCCCGCGAGGCCCCTCCCATGACCTTCGCCGAAGGCCCTGACGGCACGCGCCTGTTCTACGAGTCCGACGGCGCGGGCCCCGCGGTGATCCTCTGCGACGGCATCGCGTGCGAGGGCTTCATCTGGCGCTACCTCCAGCCCGCCCTCGCGCCCGCCCACCGGGTGCTGCACTTCAACTACCGCGGCCACGGCCGCTCGGGGCCGCCCCTCGACCCCGCGCGCGTCGGCGTCGCCGACCACGCCCGCGACCTGCACCGCGTGCTCGACCACGCGGGCGTCGACCGCGCCGTCGTCGTCGCCCACTCCATGGGCACGCAGGTCGCCCTCGAGGCCTGGCGCCAGCGCCCCGCCGCCGTCGCCGGCCTCGTGCTCGTCTGCGGCAGCTACGGGCTCATCACCCGCACCTTCCACGGCAGCGACCTGCTCGCCGTCGCGCTCCCGAAGGCCATCGAGCTCCAGCAGCGCTACCCCGGCCTCATGCGCGCCCTCTGGTCGCGCGGGCCCGTCGGGCTCTCGATGTGGGTCGCGCGCGCGCTCGGCGAGGTCGACTCGCTCCGCCTGCGCAGCGAAGACCTCGCGCCCTACTTCGAGCACGTCGTGCGGCTCGAGCCCGGAATGTTCCTGCGCATGCTGGCGGCCGCGGGCGCGCACACCGCCGAAGACCTGCTGCCCGAGATCACCGCGCCCGCGCTCATCGTCGCGGGCGAGCGCGACACCTTCACCCCCGTCCGCTACGCCGAGCAGCTGGCCCGGCAGATCCACGGCGCGACCTTCCTGCGCCTCGACGGGGCCTCGCACACCGCGCCGCTCGAGCAGCCCGAGCGCCTCCAGGCCGCCGTGCTCGCCTTCCTCGACCGCGTCTACGGCGATGGCGCCTGACCCGCGCACGCGCCGGGTGCTCGGCGCCCTCGCGCTGCTCTACACCGCGCAGGGCATCCCCTTCGGCTTCGCCGCGGAGTACCTCCCCGTGGTGCTGCGCGAGCTGGGCTACACGCGCACCCAGATCGCCATGCTCTTCTGGCTGCAGCTGCCCTGGCAGCTCAAGGCGCTCTGGGCCTCGGTGGGCGACCACCCGCGCGTGCGCCCGCACGGCCGCCGCGTGCTGCTCGCCGTGCAGTGCGCGCTCGCCCTCGCGATGGCCGCGTACGCCCCGGCGATGCACCACGCGGGGCTGCCCGTGTGGTTCGCCATCACCTTCGTCGCCGCGCTGCTCGCCTCGACGCAGGACGTCTTCGTCGACGCCTTCGCCGTGCGCTCGCTCGACGCCGCGGGGCGCGGCTTCGGCAACACCGCGCAGGTCGCCGGCTACCGCGTCGGCATCATCATCGGCGGCGGCGGCATGCTGCTCTCGGGCGCCACCGTCGGCGCGGTGCCGACGCTGCTCGCGTGCGCGGGGCTCATCCTGCTGGCGGGCGCCGGGGCCTTCGCTCTGCGCGACGAGCCCGAGGCGCCCGCGCTCGTCGCCGCGCTGCT
>JAQBQI010000620.1 GCA_028287085.1 Myxococcaceae bacterium | reverse complement strand
CTGCGCCGCCCGCAGCCGCGCCATCGCCAGGGCCTCCATCGCGCCGTCCCAGTGCTCCTCCCAGCGCAGCGCCGCGTAGCCGCCCACCGGGCCCAGCACCGCCACCGCCGCCGCCGCCCACCACCCGTAGCGCCACCCCAACGCGGCCGCCGCGGCGATCCACCCGACGGGCACCAGCAGCAGGCCCGCGAGCAGCTTCACCGTCCCCAGCACGTCTTCGGCGTCGCGCACCACCCGCGCCGCGACCTGACCCGCCAGCCGGTACATCGGCCAGCCCAGCGCCACGCCCGCCAGCGCCAGCGGCGCCAGCGCCACCAGCCGCGCCGTCGCCCGCGCCGTCGAGCCCGGCGTCACCCGCTCGACCTCCAGCGCCCACGGGTCGCGCACCCCGAGCGCCGCCACCGCGTCGAGGTATCGCCGCCCCGACGCCAGCAGCGCGTCGGCCCGCGCCGCGTCGCGCTCGCGCAGCGACCGCCACGCCGCGAGCATTTCCCCCGCCCGCCGCCGCGACGCCGCGAGGTCTTCGCGCGCGTCGGGCCGCAGCGTCCACTGCGCGACCCGCGCGACGCCCTCGACGAGCTCGCGCGTGTCGGCCTGCAGCACCACGGCGTCGAGCCCGCGGCGCACGTCGTCGGTGAGCGCGTCGACCGTCGCCCGCTCGTCGGAGACATACCGATCGAGGTATTCGCGCGCCGCGAGGGCGACGCCCACCGAGAGCACCGCGCGCGAGCGGAAGGTCGCCTTCTGCTCGTAGAAGAGGCCCACCGGGACGACCATGAGCTCGATCGGGTGTTCGCGCACCGTCGAGAGCGCGATGCGCGCGGCGCCCGTCTTGAAGGGCTTCATCGTCGGGTCGGAGTGGGAGGTCCCTTCGGGGAAGAGGGCGATCCAGTCGCCCTGCGCGAAGGCGGCGCGGCAGCGGGCGAAGGTCTCCTCGTTGCGGCTCGGGTCGCCCCCGCCGCCGGCCACGTCGCGGTGGCGAAACACGGGGATGCCCCCGAAGGCCTCCATGGTGACGCGCCCGAGGGGGTTGCCGAAGAGGGTGCTCTTGCCGAGGAAGCGCACCGGGCGGTCGAGCCCGAGGCGCAGCAGCATCGGGTCGAGCAGCCCGTTGGGGTGGTTGAGCACGAAGAGGCACGGCCGCGACCACGGCACGCGCTCGGCGCCGTCGACCGCGATCGCCGGGTAGTACAGCCGCACCACCGCGGTGAGCACCGCGCGGATGAGCGCCTTCACCGCGGCGCCTCGGGGGGCAGCGCGCGCGAGCCGTAGATCCAGACGGCGCCGCCGAGCGCGAAGAAGAGGGGCACGAGCATCACCGCCTGCTGGAGCGAGCTGCGGTCGCCGACGGCGCCGATGATGGCCGGCGAGACGGCGTCGCCGAGCAGGTGCATCACGAGGATCGACACCGCGAAGCCCATCGTGCGCATCGCGGCGGGCACGCAGTCGACGAGCACCGTGTTCGCGGGCCCCGTGCACAGGAACACCAGCGTCTCGGCCACGAAGACCGCCGCCCACCGCTGGGTGGGGTCGGCCAGCGTGAAGGACAGGATCGCGAAGGGCACCGCGAGCAGCGTCGAGACCCCGGAGAGCAGGAGGTAGGGGTGGCGCACGCGGCCGCGGAGGCGCTCGCCGAGCCAGCCGCCGAGGAGCGTGCCGAGCAGGCCCGAGAGCACCGTGAGGGCGCCGAAGACGGTGTTGGCGGCGGCGCCGTCCATGTGGCGCACGCTGATGAGGTAGGTGGGCATCCACTGCGCGAGGCCGCCGAGGGCGAAGGTGTAGGCGACGGTTCCGGCGACGGTGACGACGTACTCGCGGTTGCGCGCGAGGGCGCGCAGCGTGTCGAGCAGCGGCGGGGCGGCGGCCGATGGTTCGTCGTCGAACTGTCCCCGCGGGGGCTCGGTGATCGTGAGCGCCGCGGCCGCGAGCAGCAGGCCCGGCAGGCCCACCGCGAGGAAGGCGGTGCGCCAGCCCGCGGCGTGGTCGATGCGGCCGCCGAGGATGTACCCGAGCGCGCTGCCCACCGGGGTCGCGAGGTAGAAGGCCGCCATCGCGCGCCCGCGCCGCGCGCGCGGGAAGTAGTCGCCGATGAGGGCCGGGGCGATGGTGGCGTAGGCGGCCTCGCCCACGCCGACGGCGGCGCGCGCCGCGACGAGGCCCGCGAAGGTCGTGGCGAAGGCCGCGGCCGCGGTGGCGACCGACCAGACGGCCACGCCGAGGGCCAGCAGGTGGCGGCGCGAGCGCGTGTCGCCGAGGCGGCCGAACACCGGCGAGGCGAGCATGTAGACCCAGATGAAGGCCGACATCGCCTGGCCCTGCTGGGTGCGGGTCATCGGGATGTCGGCGCGCACCGACTCGACGACCGCCGGCAGCACGAAGCGGTCGATGTAGTTGAGGAGGTTTATCGCCCCGAGCAGCGCCATCGCCCACACCGTCGCCGAGCGCGTGACGGCGCTGCTGCGTTCACCCATCGTGCGCAGACGGTACCCCAGGGGCGTCGGGCGGAGTGATACGGTTGCGCGCAGGAGGCCATCGACCCGCGTGAAGAACCCCCGACCCCGCACCGCCGCCCTCATCGCCCTCGCCCTCACCGCCGCCGCCGCCACCGCGGGCGCGCAGACGGCCATCCGCCGCTCGACCGCGGGCTCGTCGAA
>JAQBQI010000616.1 GCA_028287085.1 Myxococcaceae bacterium | reverse complement strand
GTCGACGAGCGCCTCGCCGCGACGCACCAGCACGAGGCCGCGGGCGTGCGCGGCTACTACTGGTCGCTGCGCCGGCGGATGCTGGAGTCGTGGCGGCCGGGGCTCTCGCGCATGCCGACGCTCGGCGAGACGCTGCTCGCGACCGTGGCCACGCCGGTCGCGGGGCTCGCCGAGATCGCGCGCAGCGCCAACGGGGCGGCCGTCGCGCCGGGCCGGCAGGGCGCGGCCATCGACGCGCTCGAGTCCGGCAACACCGCGCGCAGCAACAACCCGGCGGAGCGCACGCAGGCGCCCTTCCAGGGGATCATCGACGGGTCGCGCGGCAACACGCGCACCACCCGCGCGGAGGTCGAGGTGGTGCAGGGCGAGGACGGCAGCGTCATCGAGGTGCGGGTGCTGCGCTCGTCGCGCATCGCGGGCTTCGACCGCGCGGCCGAGGACGCCGTGCGCGACGCGCTGCCGCTACAGACCCCCGTGGCGATGCCAGGGGGGCGGCGGTCGCGGTGGTCCTTCGAGGTGGTGGCGTCGAGGGACCCCTTCGTGCCGGGGGTGGGCTTCGAGTTCGACGAGAGCAGTGGGTGGTTCGAGCTGCACTGGCCGGGGAGGGCCCACGTGCGCAGCCGCGTGTGGCTCGAGGGCGCCGCGCCGTTGTCGCGCGGGCCGCGGAGCTGAGCGGCGCTCAGCGCTTGCCGAGCACCACGACGTGCTCGCGCTTGGGCCGGCGCGCGAAGGCCTCCATGCTGTCGTCGTCGAAGACCGCGCGCACCTGCGAGGCCCGCGCGACCACCTTCAGGTCGGCGCCCTTGGCCGCGTCGGCGAGCATCTCGTCGGCGTACATCGGCTCGATGCCCGCCGCCCCGTCGGCCATCACGATCGCCGCGCGGCCGCCCTTCTTCAGCACCCGCGCGAGCGCCCGGCACGTCAGCCCCAGCTCGCGCCCGAAGCGGAACATCCCGACCTCGGGCGCGTCCTTGAACCACCGCGCTGCGCCGACCTCGCGCTCGATCATGCGCTTGTCGTCGAGGTTCAACCACACGTAGCGCCGCTCGTGCTGCGCCGAGTAGTCGTAGGTGTTGGCGTAGGGCGGCGAGGTCACCACCCCGTCGACCGAGTCGCTCGCGATCGTATCGAGCGCCGTCGCGTCGTCGGCCAGCACCTCGGCCGAGACGCCGCCCGGCACCGCCGCCTCGAGCATCGCCAGGCAGCGGTCGAGCTCGTTGGCCTTGTCGGCGAACCAGCGGATGGCCGCGCGGATGGGCACGTCCTTGCGCACCTTGCGGGGGTCGGAGTCGGAGGCCTGCAGCGAGACCTTCACCAGGATCGACGAGAACAACATCCGCAGCGCCGCGAGGGTGAGGCCCTTGGTGCGGTGGAGTTCTTGCGACAGCGCCGAGAGCTCGGCGAGCGTGTGCGGGTAGAACCACTTCTGCTCGCCGCGCGGGATGTGCGCGTGCCAGCGCATGCGCACGCCCTGCTCGGCGCGCATGGCGACCGTGTTCGCGGCGGCGACGATGCGCTGCCGGTCGCCCGTGGAGGTGAGCCGGGTCTTGAGCGAGGCGAGCTCGACGGCGAAGGGCGAGAGGTCGCGGCCGACCGCGCGCAGGCCCGCGGCCATGGCCTCGACGAGCACGGTGCCCGACCCGCAGTAGGGGTCGAGCAGCGTGGCGCCGGGCGGCAGCGCGAGGGTGTTGACCAGCGCGCGCGCGACGGCGGGGTGCAGGCGCGCGGGGTAGGCGTGGAAGGGGTGCGTGAGCGTGGCGTCGCGCTCGCCGGGGCGGATGGTGAGCGCGGTGACGAGCTGCGCGCAGAGGGCCTCGTCGCCGACGGCCTCGACGTGGCCGCCGACGTTGACCAGCGCGCGCTTGGCGTGCGGGCGGCGCATCAGCGGACGGTGGGCGGTGGTCGCGTCGCGGCGGTCCTTCATGGCGGTGCGTATAGCGCCCTTTGGGGCGCGGCACATCACAGCGCGGGGTTGATGGGCTGGCCCAGCACGAGGTCGGGGTGCATCTCGCAGAGCGACTGCGCCCCCTGGGTCACGCCCGGTCCGACCCCGCGGCGGGCGAGCTGGGCGGCGCGCGTCGTGAGCCCGCCGCAGAGCGACTCCCAGCGCGAACGCAGCCGGGCGCGCTGCCCGAGGATGGGCGGCATCCGCGGGTCGGTGGGCGCCTCCGGGCGGGCCGCGAGGGCGCCGGCCATGTTCTCGTGGCGCCGGACGTTCGCGCGCGCCGTGCGAACGCGCACCCACAGCCGCGCGACGGCCTCGTCGTTGTCGTCGGGCTCGGTGATCGCCGGGCGCGGCGCGGCCGCGGGTGCCGGCGCGGGCACCACCGTCGCGCGGGGGAGGGCCACCGTCGCGAGCTCGGGGCGGTCGAGGATCCACGCGCGCACCGGGCCGCTCCAGACGCCTTCGCGGGTGAGGGCGAGCGCGGGCGCGCCCGGCAGGAGCGTCACCGACGCGAAGCCCAGCGGGCTGGTCGCGAGCACGGTGGTGCGGGCGCCGGCGCGCAGGGCGAGGGTGCGGCCGACGCGGTCGATGGCGACGGCGTGCGCGGCGTCGGCGGCGAGGGCGCGCGGCGCGA
>JAQBQI010000597.1 GCA_028287085.1 Myxococcaceae bacterium | reverse complement strand
ACTTCTCCGGCCCCGCGGTCGCCCGCTGCGCGGCCCGCGCGGCCGCCGCCGGCGTCGCGCTGCGCTGCCTCGAGCGCGACGTGCTCCGCTACGAGGCCGACCCCTACGACCTCGTCGTCGACTACGGCTGCCTGCACAACATCGACCCCGCCCGCCGCGCCGACTACGCCGACCGCGTCGCGGCCCTCACCGCGCCCGGCGGCCTCTTCGCCCTCATGGCCCTCTCGCCCCGCTTCGCCCGCGTCGACTGGCGCCTCCTCGGCCCGCACCACCTGCCCCCCTCCGAGGTCGCCGCCCTCTTCGGCCGCGGCTTCGCGCTCGAAGACTCCGCCGAGGTCGCCCACTACTGGGAGCACGCGCCCCGCGCCTACCGCCCGCTGTCGGGCCCCTTCCGGGGCCGCGCCTACCTGCTGCGGAGGCGGGCGTGAGCGCGACCGTCGACACCCTCGCCGCGCGCGTCGACGCCGGCCTCGACCCGCTGCGCGACGACCCCGAGGGCCGCTTCCGCCGGCGCGAGGAGTTCTACGCGCGCTGGGGCGGCGCGGGCCCGTCGCGCGGCCCCGGGTACGGCGCGTCGGAGCTCGCGTTCATGCGCTGGGAGATCGACCGCGGCCTGCTCAACGCGACCTCGCACCCGACCCGCCCCGGCAGCCCCTACTGGCGCGCCACCAACGCCGCCATCGCCCGCGACTCGGAGCTCGCCGCCCTCGCCCGCGAGCACGGCGTCGCGCTCCCCGGCGCGCGCTGGGCCCGGTGGACGGAGTACCTCGCGCGCCCCTCGCCGCGCCGCTGGTACCGGGCGCACACCACCAGCCTGGTGCGGGCGATGGCCGCGCACGCCGACGACGGCGCCCGCGAGAGCCCCGAGGAGCGCCGCTTCATCAACGCCGCGCTCTACCGCGTGCTCGACGCGGAGGTGTTCGTGATGGGCGGGGGCCTCGGGCTCCTCGGCCGGGTGCTGGCCGACCCGCGCCTGCCCGCCGTGCGCGTCGCGACGAGCGCGGCGTGGCTCTACCCGCGCGTCTACCCCCTGCCGGCGGGCGCGAACCCCGGCGGCGGAACCTGGCGCCGGGTCGAGCGGTTCGCGCGGCGCTTCATCGAAGACCGGGCCGCGGTCGACGAACTCGTGCGGCTCTACCTCGCGCCCCTCGCGGAGCACACCGCCGGGGTCGAAGCGCTGAGGGTGATGTTCTCCGACGGTGCGGCGTTGTATCCGTGCGTGAACTCGGAGAATCTCCGCTCGAGGACGGTGTCAGGATCATGACGGTAGAACCAGTGGAATCGCGTCCGAAGCGCATCGCCATCCTCGGGGGCGGCCCCGCGGCGCTCGCGGCGGCGCACGAGCTGACGATGTTGTCCGGGTGGGAGAAGCTCTACGAGGTCCACGTCTACCAGATGGGGTGGCGGCTCGGCGGCAAGTGCGCGTCGGGGCGCGGCGCGTGCGACCGCGTCGAGGAGCACGGGCTCCACATCTTCCAGGGCTGGTACAACAACGCGTTCTGGATGGTGCAGAACGTCTACGCGGAGCGGGCGAGGCTCGGCCTGAGCCCGAAGAGCCCGTTCCAGAAGTGGGAGGACGGCTTCAACCGCGAAGACGCCATGATCATGGTGGAGTACATCCGCGAGCGCGCGAAGCTCCACCACTGGACGATGGCGTTCCCGGAGAACTGCGAGGTCCCCGGCGAGGGGCCGCCGTCGACCTGGACCATGCTCTCCAACGCCGTCGGGGTGCTGATCTCCGTCGCCGTCGGGGCGCTCGTGGGCGAGGACGTCAACCCCTGCACGCTCCTGCTGATGCGCGGCCTCGGCAAGCTCAACGACGTGCTGCGGGTCGACCGGCGCCCCGGCCAGGAGAACGAGATCCCCGGGCGCATCCAGGAGCTGATGGCCGGCATCGCGGCGGCGACGGGCAACGCCCGCGGGCTCATCGCCGAGCTCCTCGAGCTGCTCTGCAAGGTGCTGCACGTCATCGAGGGCGTCGCCGCGGCGGTCGACCTGGAGGACGCGCGCTGCGCCCTGGCGCTCGTCGAGCTCGGGGTCGTCTCGCTCATCGGCATCCTCCGCGACGTGTGGGACCCGGAGGTGAAGAAGTTCGACTACTACTCCAACCTGGAGCAGGTCGACTTCCGCGAGTGGCTGCGCAAGCACGGCGCGAGCGAGATGGCCCTCGAGGCCGGGCTCGTGCGCTTCATCTACAACGCCACGTTCTCCAACCTCTCCGGCGACTGCGACGGCGGCACCTTCGCCGCCGGCACCGCGCTGCGGGCGATGGTGCAGATGCTCGGGTACCGCGGGTCGCTGGTGTGGCAGCCCCGCGCGGGCGTGGGCGACACCGTGATCGCGCCGCTCTACCAGGTGCTCGACGCGAAGGGCGTGAACTTCCACTTCTTCGAGCGGGTCGAGGAGGTGCACCACTCGGAGACGGGCAGCATCGAGCGGGTGAGCATGGGCCGGCAGGTCAGGCTCGCCGCGGGGAAGTACCAGCCGCTCGTGCCGCTGCCCTTCGACGACGGCAGCGTGCTCGACGCGTGGCCCGCGCAGCCGCGCTACGAGCAGCTCGACCCCGAGCAGGCGCGGCGCCTCCAGGAGGGTCAGATCGACCTGGAGTCCCCGTGGGCCGACTGGCAGTCCGAGCCCTGGGACCTGGTGCGCGGGACGGACTTCGACGACGTCATCCTGTGCATCCCGGTGGCGGCGCTGCGGGACGTGTGCCCGAGCATCATCGCGCACAGCCCGGTGTGGTCCGGGATGGTCGAGAACATCGCGACCATCCCGACGCTCGCGATGCAGCTGTGGATCAAGCCGACCCTGCGCGAGCTCGGCATGGACGTGCGCCGATGGGCGCTGGCGTCGAAGAGCATGGCCCCCAACTGCGAGGTCTACGTCGACCCGCTGTCGTCGTGGACCGACTGCTCGTCGGTGCTCGAGTTCGAGCACTGGCCGGCGAACAACCGGCCGCAGACGCTGGTGTACTACTGCGGCGCGATGGGCGAGGCCGAGCCGGTGGCGCCGTACACCGACCACGCGTACCCGGCGCGGCAGGTGGGCCTGGCGCGCACGATCTCGCTCCAGTGGCTCAACGACAACATGGGCTACTTCTGGCCGCTGGGCACCTGCCTGCGTCGGCCGCGCGGGCTGCACCTGCCGCTGCTCGTGTGCCCGTCCGGGCCCGGCGCGACGGCGAAGGAGAAGTACGAGGGGCAGTACTTCCGCGCCAACGTCTCGCCCACCGAGCGCTACACGCTCTGCCCCCCGGCGCAGCGGCAGTGGCGCATCGACACGCACGAGACGGGCTTCGACAACCTCTACGTGGCGGGCGACTGGGTGCGCCACGCCGGGGTCAACGCCGGCTTCTTCGAGGGCGCCGCCATCTCCGGGCGCGAGGCCGTCGCGGCCTACGTCGGCAGCAACTTCGCGACGCGGTCCGCCGAGCTCCCGCCGATCCTGATCGAGGGCGACACCACGCAGGGCGTGCTCCCGGCGCGGGCGAACGCGTGAGCGCGATGCGCACGGTGCTGCACCGTAGCGAGAAGACCACGCTCTACCTCGAGCGCGGCCCCGACGGGCCGGTGGTGCTCAAGGTGCTCGACGCCGGGGCCTCGTCGCGGTGGGACCACCTGCGCCTCGACAACGAGTTCGAGATCAGCCGCGCCCTCGACGTGCCGGGCGTGCGCCGCGCGCTGCGCCGCGAGCTGGTCGACGGCCGCCCGGCGATCGCGCTCGAGTACGTCGACGGCGTCCCGCTGAGCGCCCTGGTCTCGCGCGACGCGGCCTCGGTCGCGGAGTGCGCGCGCTGCGGCGCCGAGCTGGCGGGCATCCTCGGCGGCCTCCACGACCGGCAGGTGATCCACCGGGACGTGAAGCCCGACAACGCGATCCTGGCCAACAACGGCGCCGTGCG
>JAQBQI010000590.1 GCA_028287085.1 Myxococcaceae bacterium | reverse complement strand
GCCCATGCCGTGGAGCACGATCACGAGGTGCAGCGGCGCGCGGTCGTCGAAGCCCGGCGGGGCGTGCACCGCGACGTCGGGCGAGGGCGCGAAGTCGGCCACGCCGCGGCGCATCGCGAAGGCCGCGCTCCACGCCTCGGCGCGCGCCGGAGGTAGAGCGGGTGGTGATGGGAGCGGGGCGATGACGGGACGCGGGGCCCGCGCGGGGGGCGCCCGGGTGCAGCGGAGCGAGAGGGCCGCGAGGGCGGCGAGGAGGGGGCGGGCGAGGCGCACGGCGCGCGAGTCCTACAACGAACGACGCGCCGCGCGCAGGCCCTCCGCGACTACGGGCGACGGCTCAGCGCAGGTGCCCGGTGAAGTAGAAGACCGCGAGCAGCAGGAGGATGAGGCCCGCCGGCCCGAGGCCCGCGGCGCCGTAGCGCGAGTAGCCCCAACCACCACCGCCGAGAGCGAGCACGAGAAGGACGATGAGGATGATCATGAGCATGGTGGGACCTCCAGCGATGGGCCGCGAAGCGGGCCGACGAAGCTGTCGACCGTTGTCTGGTTGCTTGCGGACGGAGTGACCTTTTGCAGCCCGTGTGCCTCGCATCAAAACGCCTGATTTAGCGGGCAATTATGCGACAGGGCCGCGGCCCGGGGCGAGGCACCCGGGCGCACTGTGGCTGTCTTGTGGGAGCGGTGTGGCGGAGCTGCGCCGCGGTCGATCGCGGCGCACAGAAAGGGAGGGCCGAGGCTACGGCTGGACGATCTCGGAGGGGCGCGTGGTGATGCCCGCGACGTTGGCCGCGAGGAGGGCGCCGTTGCCGGTCCAGCCCCAGCAGAGCACGCGGCCGGTGGTGCGCTCGACGGCGCAGGGGGTGCCGTAGCCGCGGCCGAGGCGGATGGCCGAGAACTGGTTCGAGATCAGGGTGTACGTGGTGACCGCGAAGCCCACCGTGCCGTCGCCGATCTGGCCGAACTCGTTGCGGCCGCGGCACCAGGTGCCGCCGTCGTTGCGGAGCTCGCACTCGTTGTCGACGGGCTCGCCGAACACGTACACGCGGGTGTTGTACGAGACCTGGTTGAGCGCGGGCTGCGCCGAGGCGCGGCTGGGGAAGGTCCAGCCCCAGCCGAGGGCGGCGCCGCTCGCGAGGTGGGAATACGTGCGGTAGTAATCCGCGCGGAGGTCGGCGAGGCCGGTCTGCGAGACGGGCACCGAGGCGGTGGCCGACGCGGACTGCACCGGGTACGGCACGCTGCGGTTGGTGCGGAAGCCGTCGCCGAGCTGCGACTCGATGTTGCGCCCCCAGCACCAGGCCTCGCCGTTGGTGAGCAGCGCGCAGGCGTAGTTGGCGCCCATCTCGAGGCGCGCCGCGCTGGTGATCGCCATGACGGGCACCGGCGCGTTGCTGTTGATCATCGTGGCGTTGCCGAGCTCGCCGTAGAAGTTGTAGCCCCAGCAGCGCACGGCCCCCGAGGAGAGGCGCGCGCAGGTGGTGTAGTCGCCGCTCTTGATCTCGACGACGCCCGCGAGGCCGGGCACCGCGACGGGCAGCGAGCGGTTGGTGTTGGTGCCGTCGCCGAGCTGGCCCTGCGCGTTGGAGCCCCAGCACACCACGGTGCCGTCGCGCTTGAGCGCGCAGGCGTGGATCCACCCGACGGCGATCTGGGTCGCGTCGGTGAGGCCGGTGACGGGGAGGGGCAGCGGGCTCTGCGTGGTGTTGCCGCGCCCGAGCTGGCCGGCCTCGTTGCCGTTGCCGCGGTTGCCCCAGCAGAACACGCGGCCGTCGGCGTGCAGCGCGCAGCGCCACTCGGCGGTGGCCATGAGCGCGCTGTTCACCGCCTGGCCGACCTCGAGCTGGGTGATGCCCGTGAGGTCGGCGCCGTTGAGCTGCACCGGCTGCGGCGTGGCCACCGACTCGGTGCCGCCGCCCGCCTCGCCGAAGGGGTTGTAGCCCCAGCAGAAGACGCGGCGGTCGACGCCCACCACGCAGGTGTGGTGGTCGTAGGCCGTCAGCCGGATCTGCTGCACGGTGAGCCCCGGCACGGCCACCGAGGTGGTGCGGTCGGTGGTGGTGCCGTCGCCGAGCTGCGACCACTGGTTGTCGCCCCAGCAGCGCACCGAGCCGTCGGCCGCGATCACGCAGGCGTGGCGCAGGCCCGCGCGCAGCGTGGCGGCGTTGACGACGCCCACCACCGCGACGGGCGCGTTGCGGTTGACCACCGAGGCGTCGCCGAGCTGACCGTCGGAGTTGGCGCCCCAGCACACGATCGTTCCGCCCGTGCGCCGGGCGCAGGCGAAGTCGCGGCCGGCGGCGAGCTCCTCGGCGTCGGTGAGCCCGCGCACGGTCACCGCGACGGCGGCGCTGTTGAGCGACGCGCCGTTGCCGAGCTGACCCGACGTGCCGGTGCCCCAGCACTGCACGGTGTGGTCGGCGAAGCGGGCGCAGGTGAAGGTTCCGCCCGCGCGCACCTCGACCGGCACCGCCGTGAGCGCCACCACCGCGACCAGCGCCGGCGCGGTGATGGCGCGCGGCAGCCCGTCCCAGCAGTAGACGCGGCCGTCGTTGCCCAAGCCGCAGAAGTTGGTCTCGCGGGCCGCGAGCTGCGTCACCGCGGGCAGGCCGTTGACGGCGCCCATGGTCACGCCGGAGGCCCAGCAGCGCACCGAGCCGTCGGTGAGCCGCGCGCAGCCGCGGTTGGTTCCCATCACCACCTGCTCGACGCCCTCGAGGGGGACGCCCGCCGGGTCGAGCAGCTGCACCGGCGTCGCGCGGTGGCCGTACACGCCGCCCGCGGCGGTGAGCATGCCCTGCGCGAAGGTGCTGTTGGGCGAGTGCAGGCCCCAGCAGAACACGCGCCCGCTCGTGTAGCGCGCGCAGTTGTTGTACGTGCCCGACTCGAGGGTGTCGACGCGCGCGCAGGCGCCGCCGAAGCAGCCCGTCGGGCACACGTGGCCGCAGGTGCCGCAGTTGTTGGGGTCGCGCGAGAGCTCGGCGCACTCGGCGCCGCAGACCACCTGCGGGGCGCGGCAGGTGAGCCGGCACACGCCGCCCATGCACTGCTCGCCCGGGCCGCACGCGTTGCCGCAGGCGCCGCAGTGCAGGTTGCTGGTGAGCGTGTCGGCGCAGGCGGTGCCGCAGATGGTCTGGCCGACCACGCAGGCCACGCGGCAGACGCCGGCCATGCAGGCGTTGCCCGCGGGGCAGACGTTGCCGCACGCGCCGCAGTTCTCGGAGTCGGTCAGCGGGTTGGAGCAGCTGCCGGCGCAGGTGACCTGGCCCGCCGAGCAGGCGCCCACGCAGACGCTGTTGTTGCAGACGGCGCCGGTCGCGCAGCGCACGCCGCAGGCGCCGCAGTTCTCGAAGTCGCTGCGCAGCTGCACGCACTCGCCCGCGCAGGTCACGAGCCCGCGCGGGCAGGGGACGACGCAGCCGCCGGCCTCGCACACGAGGCCCATCGCGCAGGCGCGCCCGCAGGTGCCGCAGTTGGAGAAGGAGGTGTTGGTGTCGGTCTCGCAGCCGTTGACCGGGTTGCGGTCGCAGTCGCCGAAGCCGGCCCCGCAGATGCCGACGCCGCAGACGCCGGCCGTGCAGGCCGGGCCGCCGTTGGCCGGGTTGGCGCAGCGGTTGCGGCACGCGCCGCAGTTGGTGACGCCGGCGCGCAGGTCGGTCTCGCAGCCGTTGGCCGCGTCGCCGTCGCAGTCGCCGAAGCCGGTCACGCAGGCGTAGCCGCAGCGCGAGGCGCCGCAGGTCGGCGTGGCGTTGGGCACCGAGGGGCAGGCCCGCGCGCAGCCGCCGCAGTTGGCCGGGTCGGAGCGGGTGTCGAACTCGCAGCCGTTGGCCGCCGCGCCGTCGCAGTCGCCGTAGCCCTCGTCGCAGGCCGCGATGGCGCAGGTCGCGGCGCGGCAGGCGGGCGTGGCGTTGGGCAGGTTGCACGCGGCGCCGCACGCGCCGCAGTGGGCGACGTTGGTGCGGAAGTCGACGCAGCCGCCCTCGCAGCAGGTCTCCGCGTTGCTGCACCCGGTGGCGGCGCAGCCGGTCGCGCACACGTTGCCGCGGCACACGCTGCCGGCGGGGCAGTGCGCGTCGACGACGCAGAGCACGCAGGCGTTGAGCGAGGGGTCACAGAAGGGCGTCGACACGCCGCCGTCGCGGGTGGCGCCCGAGCAGCCGTCGTTGCTGCGGCAGCCGGCGACGCAGGTGTTGGTGGCCGAGTCGCAGTGCTGCGCGGCGGGGCAGGTGTCGTTGGTGGTCACGCACTGCACGCAGCGGCTCGTGAGCAGGTTGCAGATGCGACCCGCGGGGTCGCTCGCGCAGTCGGGGTCGCTCGCACAACCGACGCGAACGTCCACCACGTCGACCGCGTCGACCGCGTCGGTGGCGTCGGTCGCGTCGTCGGCGTCGGTCGCGTCGGTCGCGTCGACGACGTCGAAGGCGTCCATGGCTGGCGCGTCGAAGGCGTCGAGGCCGGGCACGTCGGGTATGTCGACCGCCTCGGCGTCGGCGCCGGCGTCGACCTCCACCGCTCCCCCGTCGAGGGGACCCCCCACCACCGATGCGTCCCCGCACCCCACGATCGACGCGGACCCGAGGACCGCGGCGAACAGAAACCACACCGAGCGACTTGCCATCGAAAAGACCTCCACGAACAGACTGCGCGTAGGGTATCGGAGCCGCAGGGCCTTCGGGCGGGCGAACTTCGGCGAGCTGACTACGGCGCCGCGCGGGCGCGGGATGCGAGGCGGGCACTTGTGCCGCGCGGGCGAACGGGCGTACCGATCGGCCCCATGAGGGTACAGATCGCGCAGCCGGTGGCGTCCGGGCAGCAGCTCCAGGCGTTCTTTCAGCAGACCCTGCCCGGGCGGGAGAACTTCACGCGCGGCGGCAGCGCGGTCGTGGGGGCGGGCCTGCTCACGGGGGTGGTGGTGAAGCCCGACGGTCCGAACGCGGTGAGCCTGGGGTGGGAGATCCCCAACATCGGCGTGAAGCTGCTGATGGTCTTCTCGATCTTCGCGGGCATCCTGCCGGGGCTGCTGTTGTGGGGAATCGTCTGGCTGGTGATCAGCGGCGACGTCGAGCGGCTGAAGCAGGAGGTGGCGCAGGCGCTGACCACGGGCGCGGCGCAGCCGGGGATGGCGCCGATGGGGGCGATCGCGTCGCGTCCGGGCAAGCCGGGCGGGGCGGCGATGGCCTTCGGGGTGATCTTCCTGCTGATGTCCTTCGGGGCCTTCGCCTACTCGGCGTACATGTTCGACCGGGCGGCGAGCGCCGACCGCATCGGCGCCTCGACGAGCAGCTACGGCAGCGAGCGCAGCGTGCTGGGGCCGGACTTCTGGTACTCGATCGCGCGGCGCCGCCGCGAGGAGGCCACCGTGAGCGCCGGGGGAGGGGTGTTCAACCTGCTGGTGGCGGTCGGGCTGCTGGTGTTGCGACGCTCGAAGGTGCGGGCCTGGGAGTCCGACCCGGCCAACGCCGCCCCGATGGGCATGATGGGACAGCCCATGGGGTATCCGCAGCAGCAGGGATATCCGCAGCAGCAGGGGTATCCGCAGCAGCAGCAAGGGTATCCGCAACAGCAAGGAGGGTATCCGCAGCAGCAAGGTGGCTATCCGCAGTCGCAACCGGGGTATCCGCAGCCGCAACCGGGGTATCCGCAACAGCAAGCGGGATATCCGCAGCCGCAGCCCCAGGGGCAGGCTCCGACCTCGGCGCCGAACCCCTACGGGCAGGCGCCACAGGGACAGTGGCCGCCGGGCGGTTACCCGCCGGGCGGACAGGGACCGACGCAGGGCTGATATCGGAGCAGGACGTGAAGGGGGAGAGGATCTACCTCGGATGAGCGACTGGTCACCAGAGGTCTACGGGCGCTTCGAGGACGAACGCACGCGGCCGGCGCGCGACCTGCTGGCGCAGGTTCCGCGGGCGGAGGCGAGGCGGGTGGTCGACGTGGGCTGCGGTCCGGGCAACTCGACCGAGCTGCTGGTCGAGCGCTTCGTCGGGGCGGAGGTGGTCGGGCTCGACACCTCACCGGCGATGCTCGCCGAGGCGCGGCGACGGGTGCCCGCGGCGCACTTCGCGGAGGCCGACGCGGCGACGTGGCTGCCCGAGAGCGGCACCGACGTGGTCTTCGCCAACGCGATCTACCAGTGGGTGCCCGAGCACCTCGCGGTGCTGCCGCGGCAGCTCGCGGCGCTCGACGCGGGCGCGGTGCTCGCGGTGCAGATGCCCGACAACCTGGCCGAGCCCACGCACGTGCTGATGAAGGAGGTCGCCGCCGCGGGGCCGTGGGCGGCGAAGCTGCGCGGGGCGGCGCGCGACCCGCTGCCGTCGGTGACGACGTACTACGACGCGCTCAAGCCCTTCGCGCGGCGGGTCGAGCTCTGGCACACGGTCTACAACCACGCGCTCGCCGACGCCGCGGCCGTGGTCGAGTGGGTGAAGGGGACGGGGTTGCGGCCCTTCCTCGATCCGCTCGACGACGGCGAGCGCGGCGCCTTCCTCGAGGAGTACACGCGGCGCATCGCGGCGGCCTACCCCGCCGCCCGCGACGGGCGGGTGCTGCTGCGCTTCCCGCGGCTCTTCGTCGTCGCGGTGCGCTGAGCCCGCTGCGCGCGCGCACCTCGGCGGGCGCCCGCTCGACGCCCCCGGCGGTGGCGGCGCTACGGGGTCGCGGCCTTGAAGAGCGGACCGGGGATGGGGAAGACGGCGCGGCCCGCGGCGGAGTTCACGAGGATGCCGAAGGCCAGGTAGAGGGCGATGCCCGCGAGGACGACGGTGCTCAGCGCGATGGGGAGCGCGAAGGCGGTGGAGTGGGTGAGCTCCTTCAGCACGCGGAAGGCGAAGAGCAGCACGATGTCGAGCAGGAAGGCGAAGAGCAGCTTGGAGAAGAAGCCGAAGGCGTAGGTGAGCACGACGAAGATCACGAGGAAGATCACGTCGACGCTGAGCACGATGCCCGCGTCGGGGACGCGGCCTTCGGCCAGGCCCGAGAGGGTCTGGTAGTTCATCAGCCAGTTGAAGGCGAAGGTGGTGAAGAGGGTTCCGCCGAGGAGGTTCTTGTTGGCGAGGGCCATGACGCCGGCGATGAACTGGCAGCCCGCGCCGAAGTAGAGGCAATAGAAGGCCGCGGTGCGGAAGCCGGCGGCCGTGAGGCTGTGGCCGAAGGCGATGGGGATGAGCGCCGCGCAGCCGACGGCGAGGCCGAGCAGGCCGAGCGCGGTGGGCTCGGCGAAGGGGTTCACGGGCGCGGTCGCGGCGGGCGATGGGGTGTCTTGCATGGTGGGTCTTCGTGCGGGGGCGAGTGGGGAGGAGAGGGGTTCGGAGCGGCGCGAGAGTGTCGCAGTCGGCGGCCGGTGTCAGCCGCCGACGAAGACGTCCTGCACCCAGCCGCAGGTGCCGCCGTTGCGGCAGGGGTGGCAGTTCTCGGGGCGCGTGTCCGAGCAGCCGCCGCCCGCGCCCGCGCCGTCGCTCGCGGGCGTGAGCGTCGGCGCGCCCGAGTTGAGCACCTCGACGAAGTCCCACAGCACGCCCTGCGCGTCGCGGTTGTGGAAGTACACCTGCACCCGGTCGCCGTAGTGCAGCCACGCGCGGGTGGTGCTGTTCTGCGCCCAGTAGAGGTACGCGCCGAAGGGGTACACGAAGAAGAAGTCGGCCTCGCGGCCGTTGGCGAGGCAGCGCACCGCGGGGTTGGGCGGGTCGCGGTCGGTGCACGCGTGGCCGCCCGGCCGGGTGATGGTGCGCCGCCACGCGCTCGGGGTGAGCGGGCCGCCGCTCAGGGCGCCGCACTGCGTCCGGCCGCAGTCGTCGTCGCCCTCGTCGCAGCGGTTGACCGCGCCGCAGGTGGGGTTGGTGCCGCGGCAGGCCGTGGCGCGGCCGCAGACCGAGCGCACTTCGTAGTCGGCGCCGGCCGGGCCCAGCGCGCAGGGGTGGCCCGCGTCGTAGCCCACGAATTCCAGCGCGCCCGACGGCACGTTGATCCAGCCCTGCATGTGGCTCGCGCCCTGGTAGGCGTAGCCCCAGTAGAAGCCCGCGACGGGGGCCCGCAGCGGCGGAGAGCTGTCGCCGCAGGCGGCGCGCGAGGGGTTGCCGCAGGTGGCGACGTCGCAGCCGGTCGGCGGGTTGTAGTTGCCCGCGACGGTCGAGAGCCCGACGTACGAGCCCGCGGGAATGGTCTGGAGCACCACGCCGCGGCGGGTCGCGCCCGCGCTGAAGACGGTGCGCCCGTCGCCGTCGTGGTCGCCCGAGAACTGCACGATCGGGCGCAGCACGCGGAAGGGGTAGTAGCCCGCGTTGATGCCGCGGGCGCTGTAGGCCTGGTCGATGCCGCTGCAGGTTCCGCCCCCGTCGCCGCGCGCGGCGGTCGCGATGCAGGTCATCACGGGCGGCGGCGGCGGAGTGACGGGCACGTCGACGGGCGGCGGAGTGACGGGCACATCGACGGGCGGCGGAGTGACGGGCACATCGATGGGCGGCGGAGCGACGGGCACATCGATGGGCGGGGGAGCGTCGAGGTCGCGCGCGGCGTCGGGGCCGCTCGGGGCGTCGGGCTCGCCCGGGGCGTCGTCCGTGGGCGCGTCCGCGACGGTCGCGCCGCCGTCATCGGCGTCGGGCGGCGGCGGATCTGTGAGGGTGGTTCCGCCGCAGCCGAGGGCGGCGGCGACGACGAGGAGCAGCGGGGTTACGTCGCGGGCCATCGGCGCGGAGCATGGAGGCAACGCGACCGCGACTCAACGACGCGGGGGCGTCAGCCGCGCTCGACGACGCCGTCGGCGCGCTGCGCGAAGCGCTCGGGGGTGGGGCCGTGCACGGGGCCGTCGCTGGGCCAGGGCCAGCCGCCGAAGCGGGTGCGCTGGTAGTCCGCGAAGGCCTGCTGGATCTCCGCGCGGGTGTTCATCACGAAGGGCCCGTGCTGCGCGACGGGCTCGCCGATGGCGCGGCCCTGGAGCAGCAGCAGCTCGGCCTCGTCGTCGCCGTTGACGAGGGTCGCGGGCACGGCGTCGCGCAGCTCGACGAGGTGCCGGGCGGCGACGGCGCGGTCGCCGACGCGCAGGCCGCTGCCGCGGAAGAAGTAGAGCGTGCGGTTGGTGCCGGGCGACACCGCGGGCAGCGTGAAGCGCGCGCCGGGCGCGAGCTTGAGGGTCCAGATGGCGACCTCGTTCTCGGGGCGGTGGGCCCACGAGTGCGGCGGCGGTGCCGGGGCGCGCGCGTCGTCGTAGTGGCCGGCGACGACGGTGAGCTCGGTGGCCTTGCCGGCGGCGTCGAGCACGGTGCGCTTCGGGATGCTGTCGCGCCAGAGCATCGTGAAGTACGGGTCGACCATCTTGTCGGCGCGCGGGAGGTTCAGCCAGATCTGGAAGAGCTCGGCCGGGTTGGCCTCCTCCTGCGACAACAACGGAAACATCTCCGCGTGCACGATGCCCTTGCCCGCGGTGAGCCACTGGGTGTCGCCGCCGCCGTAGCGGGCCTTGGCGCCGAGCGAGTCGGAGTGGTCGATGAGTCCCTTGCGCACGACGGTGACGGTCTCGAAGCCGCGGTGCGGGTGCTGCGGGAAGCCGGGGACGACGTCGCCGTGGTACATGTTCCAGCCGTCGACGTTGGCGAAGTCGCTGCCGATGTTGCGCCCGCGCAGGGAGGCCGCGGGGCCCAGCGCCGCGTTGCCCACGGGGAAGGCGTCGTCGTGGTGGACGCAGAAGAGGAAGGGGTCGGGGGTGCGCCACGGGAAGCCCAGCGGCTCGGCGTTGCGCACGACGTTCTCGGTCATGGGGAGCCTCGTTTCATTCGGGACGACCAGCGTCGACGACGTGCGATCGCAGGCTGCGACCAGCGGCGCCGACGCCATCGCGCCGAGGAGGGTTCGACGGTTCATCGCCGGACAGCATACGTCGCGTCGGAGGTTGCATCAGGGTGGTGGCGGGCAACCCGGGGTTGCGCCAACGCTCACCCCGCCCGGATGCCGCGCAGCGTGGCGATGGTCCCCTCGTCGCGGTCGACCGCGTCGAGCGCCTCGGCGGCCGCCGGGTGGTCGGCGCGCAGCCGGTCGGCGAGCGCCGCGGCCGCCGCGACCTCGCCGCGCAGGCGCAGCAGCTCGACCTGCAACAGACCCGCGTCGAGCGCGTACACGCCCACGAGCCGGTCGAGCAGGGCCAGGTCGAAGCCGTCGAGTCGAATGGCCTCGATGAGCAGGTGGCGCAGCGCGCGGTTGTAGCGCACCGGGTCGTCGCGGAAGAGCGCGTCGAGGGGCGGCGGCCGGGGCGACGGCGGCGCGAGGGTCCACTCGGACCACGACCGGCCCGGGGCGCGCGGCGGGTCGAGCTCGGCGAGGAAGGTGCGGTCGCCCGCGTGCGGCGCGCGCAGGGCGAGCGCGAAGGGCGCGCTGACGGCCTCGTCGGCGAGGCAGTGGTAGCGGATCGTGGCGGCGTAGACGCCGGGCGCGAGGTCGAGCTCGTCGAGCCAGGGGGAGAGGTCGACGAGCGCGCGCCGCGGTCGGCCGGAGACGAGCGTCTCGAGGCGCGGCGGGTCGTGCGGGACGCGCCGCGCGAAGGGCGGCAGCGGGAGCACGACGCGGCCGTCGGGGGCGACGAGGCCGAGCTCGACGGGCCCCTGGCCGAGCAGCGGGTCGGTCGGCGGCACGCGCGCGGCGGCCTCGTCGGCGGCGAGCGCGAGGGTGACCCCGACGTGCGCGGGATACCCGATCGGGTAAACCGGGTCGGCGTCGACGGCGAGCGGCGCGAAGAGGTCGTCGTCGCTCATGTCACTTCCACGCGAGCCCGGGGTTGTCTTCGAGGTGCGTCTTGCGAATCGACCAGATGTGCCGCCCGCAGAGCTCGAAGCCCGTGCGGCCGTCGGTGCCCGCGATCACCTCGTGGGCGGGGTCGATGATCCAGGTGTTGAAGTAGTTCATGCAGCAGGTCTTCTCGCGGGGCACGAGGAAGTCGAAGTAGCCGCACTTGTGGGGGTTGCCGAAGGCGTGGGTGAGCTCGTGGATGATCACCCCGAGCAGCTCGTCCTCCATGCCGGGCTTGAGCGCGGGGGGCTTGGCGTTGTGGTCCCAGTAGTGCCGGTGCTGGGTGAAGATCACGGTGCGGCCCGCGAAGTACTCCTCGGGCTTGCCGTTGGCGCCCTTGATGACCTTCCCCTTGGCGTCCTTGCCGTGCACGCCGGGGCTCACGCCCGAGACGTAGGCGGCGCCCGCGGCGGAGATCACCTTCACCGGCGTCGTCGTCGGAACGCGGTAGCCGCCGGGGTGCCACGCGCCGCCCTCGTCGCGGCCCCGCGGGTAGTAGAAGGCCTGCGTGGTGTACGCGCCGGAGATCGACCCGTCGCCCGGCGTGAACTCCGGCACCACGTCGTTGGCGAAGAGGCGAAACTGCACCCGGTCGACGGGCTTGCGCAGGCGCTTCATCGAGAACACGTCGAAGTAGGCCGAGCGCGCCGTGCCCGCGGGCTCCTCCCAGGAGAGCACCACCGCGGCGACCTTCGTGGTCAGCGCCGTGACGTCGGCGGCGGTCATCGCCGAGGTGATCGCGATCTCGACGGTGTCTTCGCGGCTGGCGTCGAGGTGCCCGATGGCGCAGTCGCCGGTGTAGAGCGGCGGCGGCTTCTTGCCGTCGGCCGAGATGGCGACCTTGTACGGCTCCTTGGCGGCGATGAGGCAGAACCAGCCGCGCTTGTCGGCGTCGTCGAACTCCGACTCGACGAAGGGCCCGAGCTCGGCGTCGAAGGTCTTCTCCCCCTTGGTCAGGTGCTGCGGCGACTTCTTCGTGGCGCGCGCCGGCGCGAGGTCCATCTGCACGCAGGCGGGCTCGAGCGCCGGCGGAACGCCCGCCACCGGCAGGTCGGCCGCGCCGTCCATGCGGAGGTAGCGCAGGTCGACGCGCTTCCACATCGTCATGACCCCGGTGCGGGCGGCGAAGGCCTGCGCGGGCGCCGGGTTCTCGACGTCGGCGGTGACCGTGAAGCGCTCGCCGCCGACGTTGCGGCAGTGCAGCGTGACGGCGCTCCTGCCGCCGACGATGGCCGTCGCGGCGAGGCCCGGGTTGCGCGCGTCGAGGGCGTAGGGGCCCACCTGCTCCCAGACGGGGTCGTGGTCGAAGGTGCCATCGGGGTCGTTGCCCGTCGGGCCGAGGGCGGTGCTCTTACCGAAGGAGG
Source organism: Myxococcaceae bacterium (assembly GCA_028287085.1). Taxonomy (GTDB): domain Bacteria; phylum Myxococcota_A; class Polyangia; order Polyangiales; genus SCUS01. Next base: position 6,319 of record JAQBQI010000590.1, on the reverse strand, counting down.
TATAGTCGCCCGCGTCGAGCAGCGGGCCCCACTGCTGGTGCACGTTGGGCGTCGCGGCTGAGCCCGGGCGCAGCCAGGTGTTGGCGGGGTTGTCGGGCTCGAAGACCGTCCAGAGCAGCTTGGCGCCGGGGGGAATGGGACCGCCCTCGGCGGTCACCGTCGCGGTGAGCTGGATGAGCTGGACGTCCTTCTTGAAGGCGCCGGTGAGGTCGGCGTTGATGAAGACGCGCCCGCGGTGGTCGTCGCTGGTGTAGCCGGGCACCGCCATCGAGCTGCGCTGGTTGCTCGCGGGCGAGGGGCTCACCGGCTGGTAGAGCCCGAGGATCTCGGTGAGCTCCACGTGGAGGACGTGCGGCAGCACGAGGGTGGCGCCGCTCTTCACGCCGGCCGAGCCGCGCGGAACCTTCGGCGGCGACTGCGCGGGGTAGCGCTGCGTGGCGACGACGCAGTCGACCTGCACGCCCCCGTCGGCGCCGAGCACGCGGGGGCCGTCGGTCCAGGGGAAGGGGACGACCACGGAGAGGTCGTGGACGAGCGCGTGGGTGTCGCCGCGGTCGTCGTAGAGCACGGCCTGCACGGTGACGTCGGTGGGCCCTCCGCGGCGCACGGCGAAGGTGAACTCGGGCGACGCGCCGAGGGCGAGCTCGGCGGCCGCGGGGTCGACGCGGGCCGTGCGGCCGACCCAGCGGTTGTCGACGCGGATCACGAAGTACGCGTCCCGGGTGCTCCCGAGCAGGGCGGGCGTGAGTCCCAGCACCCGGCGCAGCGTGATCGTGACGAGGGCGATGGGCTTGGACATGGCGGTGACCGCGCGCGATGCGAACCCCGCGGGCGCCCCCTGTCAATCGGCGGCGACGCGTCGAAGCGCGGGTGAGGTCGCCGGCCTTGTGACGCCCGCGGGCCCGGGGCTACCGTCGCGGGGTCCATGGCGACGCGGCTGTCACGACGGGGCGGGTACGCGACGATCTTCGACCGCCTCTTCGACGGGGCGCCCGGCGACCGTCCGCCCTTCGACGCCGCGCAGGCGCGGGCCGCGCTCGACCCGCTGCTCGACGACGACGACAACCGCCGCGCGCTGCGCGACGCCCTCGCGCTCCACGACCCGATGTCCTCGGTGGGGCTGCTCGACGACGGCGAGGTGGCCGCGCGGGTCGCGACGCTGCTCGGCGACCGCGAGCTCTTCCTCGACCACGCGACCCTCGAGGTCTCGGGCCTGGGCGGCGGCGAAGACCCGGGCGACGTCGACCCGGTCGACCCGGTGGCGCCCGTCGAGGTGAAGCACTGGATCGAGGTGGTCCTGCGCGACGCCGCGGGCGACCCGGTGCGCTTCGCGCGCTACCGCATCGAGCTGCCCGACGGCACGGTCTCCGAGGGCTCGCTCGACGGCGCGGGCGTCGCGCGCGTCGCGGGCCTCGACGCCGCGGGCACCTGCAAGATCAGCTTTCCGCAGCTCGACGGCCGCGCGCTGCGGCCCGCGTAGAGAGGGAGCGCGCCGATGCCCGTCACGCACGTCGTCCAGGTCGGTGAGTGCTGCGCCACGCTGGCGAAGCGCTACGGCCTCGTCGGGTGGAAGCCCATCGTCGAACACGGACCCAACGCGGCCCTCTTCGCCGCGCGCAAGAACCCGCACGTGTTGAAGCCCGGCGACGTGGTGGAGGTGCCCGACCCCGAGCCCAAGGTCTTCGAGCGCCCGACCGACGCGCGGCACGGCTTCGTCTTCGCGCAGAACCCGACGAAGCTGCGGCTGGTGTTGCGGCGCCCCGACGGCACGGCGCTCGACGGGGTGCGCTTCTCGCTGCGCGTGGGCGACACGCTCCTGGAGAAGAGCACCGGCGGCGACGGCGTGGTCGAGAGCCCGGTCGATCCGATGGAGACGACGGGCACGCTGTCGCTGTGGTTCGACCCCGCGAGCGCCGACCCGTCGGTGGTGCTGACGCTCGACGTGGGGGCGCTGATCCCGGTGGAGTTCGTGCCGGGGGCGCAGGCGCGGCTGCGCAACCTGGGCTTCTATTCGGGCGCGACGAGCGAAGGCCTCGACGAGCCGACGCGCGCGGCGCTGCGGGCCTTCCAGCGGGCCCACGCGCTCACCGACAGCGGCGAGCTCGACGGGCCCACGCGGGCGAAGCTGGTCACCGCCCACGACGAGCAGTGACCGGCGCGCCGTCGGTCACAGGTGGTTGGCGTCGACCTCGGTGACGTAGAGCTGCGCGGGGTTGTTGGCCGACGCGTCGAAGGAGCCGACCCAGATGTCGTAGCGGCCGGCGGGCGGCTGGCGGAAGTCGAGCGCGGGCATGCGGGGGTACTCCCAGCCGGCGCGGCCGTGGTCGTCGTTGCAGCGCCAGTGGCCGTTGGGCTCGCGGATCACCAGCGTCGCGTCGGCGTTGTTGGTGGTGAAGACCCAGAAGCGCAGGAGCGAGAAGCTGGTTCCGGCGTTGAAGTTGAAGTGGAAGTCGGGCCGCCGCGTGACGAAGGAGCGCCCGCACGGTGAGCCGGTCTCGCTGTCGAGCATGCGCAGCTCGGCGACGTTGACGGGGTTGCGCCCGCCGCCCGCCGTGAGCGGAAAGGCCCACGGATCGGGCGTGAACCCGGTGGTGAGCTCGCCGCCGCCGAAGTTCGCCTGGCCCTCGAAGTCGAGCAGGGTGTCGGCGCGGTTCCAGGCGCGGACGTCGGCGGTGGTGAAGGCGTAGGTCGGGGCGCGCACGGTCGTCGCGCAGCCGAAGGCGCCCAGCGACGCGACGGCGAGGAGGGGCATCCAGGAGTGCTTCATGGGCGAAGGGGTCGCCGAAAAAGGCCCGCGACGCAATCGGCCCTCGGCGGCGGTGCCGTTTCTGGTGTGGCGGCACCGCCGCCGTGAGAGCGTCGCGCCCACCGCGGGCCCCACCGCTCGGCCCTGCACCTGAACCCCCCAGGAGTCCTCCCCAATGCCCATCGAACTCAAGATGCTCGCCTGGACCGTCGCCCTCGGCATCGTCCAGATCGTGCTCGGCGCGTCGCTCGCGACCGCGCAGCGCGGCGTGGCCTTCAACGTCAGCCCGCGCGACGCCGTGGTGCCGCCGCTGACGGGCGTCGCCGGGCGCGTCGACCGGGCCCTGCGCAACCTCCTGGAGACCTTCCCCTTCTTCGCCGCCGCGGCGCTGGCGGTGGTCTTCACGCAGCGCACCAACGGCAACACCGCCCTCGGCGCGCAGCTCTACTTCGGCGCGCGGGTGATCTACCTGGGCCTCTACGCGGCCGGCGTCCCCTACGCGCGCACCCTCGTGTGGACCGCCTCGATGGTCGGCCTCTTCCTGGTGCTGCTCCCGCTCTTCAGCTGAGCCGCGCCGCGGGTCCGGCGGTACCATCGCCGTCACCATGGCGAAGGCAGCCCACGCGACCGCGGTCCGCGCGTTCACCGACATCCCCAACGTGGGCAAGGCGATGGCGCGCGACTTCGCGCAGCTCGGCTTCGCCCACCCCCGCGAGCTCGCCGGGCAGGACGCCTTCGCCCTCTACCAGCGCCTCTGCGCCCTCACGAAGTGCCGGCAGGACCCGTGCGTCCTCGACACCTTCCTCGCCGTCGTCGACTTCATGGACGGCGGCGCCGCGCGGCCCTGGTGGGACTTTACCGAGGCCCGTAAGAAGCGCCACCCCGAGCTCTGACGGCCGCCCGCCGGGTTGACGCCGCGCGCCCGCGTCCCGTATCAGCGCGCCCATGCCGAAGATCTCGCTCGCCGGGAAGTACACGCTCGTCACCGGGGCCTCGTCGGGCCTCGGGCTCGAGATGGCCCGCATCGTCGCGCGCGACCACAAGGGCCACCTCGTGCTGGTCGCCCGCCGCCTCGACCGGCTCGAGGCCCTCGCCGCCGAGCTGCGCGCGGCGCACGGCGTCGAGGTCGTCTGCATCCAGGCCGACATGACCCGCCGCGACGACGTCACCCGCACCTTCGAGGAGGCCACCCGCGGGCGCGCCATCCACGCGGCGATCCTCAACGCGGGCATCACCTACTTCGGCCGCGGGCTCGACCACGGCTTCGAGGACTTCTCGGCCATGCTCGCGACCAACGTCACCAGCGTGGTGTGGCTCACGCAGCGCTTCGCGCAGCACATCCTGGCCGAGAGCCCGGGCGGCGGCGTGATGATCGTGTCCAGCGTGGCGGGCACGACGGCGACGCCCTTCCAGGCGGCCTACTCGGGCACCAAGGCCTTCCTCAACAACTTCGGCATGGCCCTCGCGGAGGAGCTCGTGGGCGAAGCCGTCTCGGTGACGGTCTTCGTGCCGGGCGGCATCGCGACCGAGATGGGCGAGAAGTCGGGCACGGCGAAGAAGTTCAAGAAGGGCGACGTCGGGATGATGGACGCCGACGTCTGCGCCCGCCGCGCCGTCACCGGCCTCGTGCGCCGCGAGCGCTTCGTGATCCCCGGCGCGCTCAACGCCCTCAACGACTTCATCCTGCGCTTCACCCCGCGGGGCATCGCGTCGGCCATGGCCGCGCGCATCTACCGCGACGCGCTGCCGCCGAAGACCTGACGCCCGCGCCGGGTCAGAGGTCGGCGAGGGCGGCGAGCAGCCGCGGGATCGTCACCACCCCGAGGTAGCGGCCGGCGTTGTCGGACACGACCACCGGGCTCGCGGTGTCGGTCGGGCGCCGCGTGGCGAGCCGCTGCGCGATCTCGCGCGCCGACGAGTTCACGTTGGCGAAGAGCGGCGTGCTGGCCTCGCCGCGGCGCACGGCCTCGCGGGTCAGCACCCCCACGGGCCGGCGGTCGGCGTCGAGCACGACGAACATCGCCGCGGCCCCGGCGCGGAGGCGCTGCGTCGCCTGGGCGACCTGGTCCGACGCCACCCAGCCGACGGTCTCGACGAGCGGGCCGAGCGTGCCGGCCTTCGCCTCCGCGCCGCGCGGCTCCAGGGCGCCGCCGGGGGACGCGTCGGGCGACGCCCACGCGTTGGCCGGGCGCCCGAAGAAGTAGCCCTGCGCGAGCGGCACCCCGAGGTCGATGAGCCGCCGCGCCTCGGCCTGGGTCTCGACCCCCTCGGCGAGCAGCCACGCGTCGATCTTGTTGGCGAACACGCCGAGCATCTCGACGAGCGCGGCCTTCGCCTCGTCGACGTCGACGCCGGCCACCAGCACCCGGTCGAGCTTCAGGATCGACGGCCGCAGCTCGAGGATCTGCTGGAGGCCGGAGTGCCCGGCGCCGGCGTCGTCGACCGCGACCAGGGCGCCCGCCTCGCGCAGGGCGGCGAGGGCGCGCCCGGCGCCGGCGTTGGCGAGCATGGGGCGGTGCTCGGTGATCTCCACCACGAGGCCGCGCAGGTTGCCCGCGTCGGCGAAGGCCCGCATCACCTCCGGCGAGCCCAGCGACTCGGGCTCGACGTTGACGCTCAGGAAGCAGTTGGGGGGCAGGTGCGGGCGCCGCGCCAGGGCCGAGCGCAGCGACGCGGCCTCGAGGGACGGGAGCACGCCCCCCGCCGCGGCGGCCGCGAACCAGCGGTCGGGCGTGAGCTCGGGCGGGCCGACGAAGCGCGCGAGGGCCTCGTAGCCCACGACGGCCAGGCGCTGCAGGTCGACGATGGGTTGGAAGACCGACGACACCCCTTCGCCGCGGAGCGCCCCGGCGAGCAGGGAGCGCCACTCGGCCGCGTCGGGCGGCGGCGCGGCGGCCGGTCTCGCGGCGACGTCAGTCAACGCTGGCGATGCGCTCGCGGACGGCCCTCACGACCTCGTCCGGGACGGAGGCCATGCCGTGGGCGTCGCAGGCGTGGGAGGCCACCTGCGCGAGGATCTCCTCCTCGGACGAACAGACCCAATGCGCCTCACAGCCGGGGACCACATCGCCGCATGCAAATCGCTTCATCGCTTCTCCGGTCGTTGTCAGTGACTGTTAGGGCGAACTCCGCGAAGGCCGCCACGAGTCTCCGATCACTGTCACGGAGCCCGCGAGGCGTCCAGGGTCACGCTGGATTTCCCGATGATTTGTGTGCCCTCGTCGCACCCCGCGCCGCCATGTCGGTACACCCCGGTTCGCGAGTGGCAACTAGTGACCTGACGCGCAGGGAGGACCACGTCCCAGCGTGAGATGCGTCCGCGCCCGTCGGGGCGTCGGCCGCGGGAGGAGAGACCGCAAGGGCGTAGGGGTCGCAAGGGCGAGAGGGGACCGCGCACGTCGACCGCGCCGCGGATGCTGCGGGGGGGGCCGGTCTGGGGCGACGCCGGGCGCGCGGCGCCGTCACCCGCGCAGCCGCCGGCCGAACATCACTAGCGCGAGCGCCACGCCGACGAACATCACCACGCGCCGCACCGCGCGCGGCCCCACGCGCCGGGCGGTGCCGACGCCGACC
>JAQBQI010000577.1 GCA_028287085.1 Myxococcaceae bacterium | reverse complement strand
GCCGGGCCGCGGCCCGAGGCGCGCCCGCCGGTCGTCGCGCCGCCGATCGAGCAGCCGCCGCGGCCCGACCCGACGCCCCCGACGCCGTCGCGCCCGGTGGTGTTCTCGGTGCGGGTCGACCCCCCGGTCGGGGTCATCACCCTCGACGGCGAGAACCTCGGGACGGGCCGCGCGGAGGTCATGCGCCCCAACGACGGCCACCGCTACCAGCTCCAGATCACCGCGCCCGGCTACGCGACCGTGACCGAGGTGCTCACCGCCGACCGCGACGTCAGCCTCGAGCGCCGCCTCACCCCGACGCCCGCCGAGCCCGGCAACCGCCCGCGCCTGCACCCGACGCCGACGCCGACGCCGACGCCGACGCCGACGCCGACGCCGACGCCGACTGCCATCCCGACGCCGACGCCGACGCCGACGCCGACGCCGACGCCGACTCGTCCGGCGCCGAACGATCCGCGGCACCCGAACATCGATCGATCGAACCCCTTCGAAAACCAGTAGGCGGGCTTCGCCGGCGCTACAGGCGCTCGACCGAGCGCAGCATCTCGGGGACGAAGTGGGCGCGGTGGCGGATCAGGCTCGGGCCGCCGCGGGGGATGCGCCCGCGCGCGGTGGCCCCTTCGGGCACCCGCAGCGACGACTGCACCAGCTGGTCGCCGAAGGTGAAGAACTGATCCCGCGGCGTCGGGGCCGGAGGGGGGGTGGGCTGGGCGGCCGCGAGGGCCGGGACCAGAAAGGCCAAAAAGACCGCGGAAAGGAAGGCCGACCGAACTCGCAAAGACGACATGACACTGCTCCTCAGCGACGACCACCGCGGCCGCCCGCTGGTAGTGACGCACCAGGGTCGTGGCCGGTCTCTCAGGGTCGCGGCCCGGGGGTGGTACGGTCGGGCTCGATGAGCGACGCGGAGATGGCGGGGCGGTTGGAGCGGGTGCGCGCGGCCATGCGCGCGCGGGGCGTCGACGCATTCGTGGTGCGCGGCACCGACGCTTACCTGAGCGAGTATGTTCCGGAGGCGGAGAGCGCGCGGGTGTGGCTGACGGGCTTCACCGGCAGCCTCGGCGACGCCCTCGTCACCCTCGACCGCGCGTGGCTCTTCGTCGACGGCCGCTACCACCTGCAGGCCGACCGCGAGCTCGACCCGGGCCTCTGGACCGCCGTGAAGAACCCCCTCGGCCTCGCCAACGAGACGGCGACGGCGCACCAGATCATCGAGCTCGCGGGCGCCCTCGCCGAGCCGCAGACCCTCGCCGTCGGCTACGAGCCCGGCCGCTACTCCGTCAACGGGTGGAACTCCTTCCGCCACGAGCTCGCGGGCGCCCCGGTGCGCTGGGTGGCGCTCGACCCGTCGCCCGTCGCCGAGGCCCGCGGCCCGGTGGCCCCGACCGTCGCGGGCTCGGGCCAGCTGCGCGCCGTCGACGAGTCGTCGCTCGGGCGCACCGTCGACGAGAAGGTCGCCCTCGTCGCCGCGTGGCTCGCCGCCAAGCGCGCCGACGCCCTCGTCGTCGCCAAGCTCGACGAGCTCGCGTGGCTCGCCAACCTGCGCGGCGAGGAGATGCCCTACCAGGCCACCTTCCGCGGCCTCGGCGTGGTGACCCGCGACGCCCTCCACCTGTCGGTGCACGTCGCGCCGGTGACCTACGCGGTGCGCGCCGCCCGGCCCACGGTGCGCTTCTGCGACGACGACGCCCTCGCGGCGCTGCTCACCTCGCTCCGCGCCGACGGCCGCAAGGCGCGCGTCGCGCTCGACCCGGCCAGCGTGTCGGCCGGCCAGCGCGACCGCGTCGAGGCGCTCGGCCTCGAGGTGCTCGCCGTGGCCTCGCCCGTCGTCGCCGCCAAGGCGAAGAAGACCGCCGCCGAGCTCGCCGCCATGAAGCGCGCCATGGGCCGCGCCGACGGGGTCGTCGCCGACGCGCAGGCCTGGCTCACCGACCGCGTGCAGCGCGGCGAGCGCGTGACCGAGGCGGGCTTCGCCGAGCAGGTCGAGCGGATGTTCCGCGCGGCCGGCGCCGTGGGGCTGTCGTTCAGGGTGATCTCGGCCTTCGGGGCCAACGGCGCCTCGGTGCACCACCCGCCCAGCGACGAGGCCGTGGTGCGCGCGGGCGAGCTCATGCTGCTCGACACGGGCTGCTACTTTGAGGAGGGCTTCGCCACCGACCTCACCCGCACCTTCTTCGTGGGCGGCCCCGGCGACGAGCCCACCGCGGCGCAGCGGCGGCTCTACACGATGACCCTGAAGGCCGCGATCGCGGGCATGACGGCGCGGGTGCCGAAGGGCGCGTCGGGCGCGCAGATCGACGGCATCACCCGGCGGCCGCTCTGGCGCGAGGGCCTCGACTACGCGCACGGTACCGGCCACGGCGTGGGCATCAACGTGCACGAGGCGCCGCCGTCGATCGGCAAGACCGCCACCACCTCGGTCGAGCCGGGGCACGTGTTCTCCATCGAGCCGGGGCTCTACGTCGAAGGCGTCGGCGGCGTGCGCATCGAGAACCTGTGCACCGTCCGAGACGACGACACCCACCCGGGATTTCTCCGGGTCGAGCCGCTGACCTTCGCGCCGCTCGATGCGCGGCTGATCGACCGCACGCTGCTCGACGACTCGGAGGCGGAGTTCGTTCGCTGGTACGGGGAAATAGGGGCCGCGCGGATGGGAGAACGCGTGACGGCTCGCGCGGCCGTGGAGTAGCATTCCAGCCCCCCGTATCGCGATGCCAACCCTATCCCCCAGTGAACGCATCGGAACCACCGTCGCCGGACGGTACGAGATCCGAAGGATGCTCGGGGAGGGGGGCTTCAGCGCGGTCTTCGAGGCGGTGCACAACGTCACCGGGCGCGAGATCGCGCTCAAGCTGCTGCACCCGCACCTCACGACGACCGAGCAGATCACCGAGCGCTTCCTCATGGAGGCGCGGGCGATGGCGCGCATCCGGCACGACGGCATCGTGCAGGTGTTCGACGCCGGCACCGACCCCGACGGCACGGTCTACATCGCGCTCGAGCTGCTCAACGGCGAGTCGCTCGAGACCACGCTCACGCGGGTGCGCAAGCTGACCTGGGGCGAGGCCGTCGCCATCGGCATCGACCTGCTCGGCGCGCTCGCCGAGGCGCACCGCAACAAGATCATCCACCGCGACATCAAGCCCGGCAACATCTACATCGTGCGCAAGCAGGACGGCAGCAGCCAGGCCAAGCTGCTCGACTTCGGCATCGCCCACGTCACGCAGCGCGGGCAGAAGCTCACGCAGCAGGGGATGATCCTCGGCACGCCCGAGTACATGTCGCCCGAGCAGAGCCGCGGCATCAACGTCGGCCCCGAGAGCGACCTCTGGTCGGTCGGCATCGTGCTCTTCGAGTGCCTCGTCGGGCACACGCCCTTCGCCAGCGAGACCACCACCGACATCCTCGTGAAGATCGCGACGATGTCGGCGCCGACGGTGCGCTCGATCGACGCGACGGTGCCCAAGGCCGTCAGCGACGTCATCGAGTGCAGCCTCTGCCGCGACGTCGAGCACCGCTACCGCAGCGCCGACGACATGGCCCGCGCGCTCCAGGAGGCGCGCGACGAGGCCGACGCGGCGCGCGCCAGCAAGACGCCGACG
>JAQBQI010000576.1 GCA_028287085.1 Myxococcaceae bacterium | reverse complement strand
GAGCGCAGCCCGAGGGCCCGCAGCGCGGCGAGGTGCTCGGGGTCGCGCGCCGCGGCCTCCAGGGTCTCGGCGGTCACGTCGGCGACGAGGGTCGGGGCCTCGGGCGGCGCCCCCGCGGCGGGTCCGGGGAAGACCTCCGCGGCCCGCGCGGCCTCCGCCGGGTCGGCGTGGGCGAGCGCGAGCCGGCCGCCCTCGACGAGGTCGACCGCGGCCCAGTCGGCGACCTCGGGCACCGCGAGGCGGGCCACGACGGCGAGCGTCTCGGCGTAGTCGAGCGACGACGCGAGCTCCCGCGTGGCGCGCGCGACGAAGGCGGCGCGGGCGTCGTCGCGGCGGCGGCCGGTCACGTCGCGCAGCACGCTGATGACCGAGCCCGCGTTGCCGTCGGCGTCGAGCACGGGCTTCGAGCGCACGAGGGCCCAGCGCTCGACCCCGGTGGCGCGCACGCGGAAGAGCAGCTCGCGCTCGACCGCGGCCTTCGCGCGGATCGCGCTGCGCCCGGGCATGCGCTCGGGCGGCACGGGCTGGCGCTGCTCGTCGAGGATCTCCAGCCGGCCGACGGCGTCGCCCGGGCCCGCGCCGCGGAGGGCGTCGGCGCTGCCCACGCCGAAGAGCCCGGCGGCCACCTCGTTGGCGTAGAGCATCCGGCCGGCGGCGTCCTGCACCACGATGGCGTCGTCCACGCCGTCGAGCACGGCCTGTAGCTTCTGCACCACCGCGCGCTGCTCGGCCGCGCCGGCCAGCAGCCGGCGGCGGTCGAGGCCCGCGCGCGAGGCGAGCGCCGAGAGCACGGCCCCCTGCGCGGCGAAGACCACGACCCGCACGGCGGCGTCGCGGTGCGGCGCCGCCATCGCCAGCGAGAAGCGCGGCTCGATGAAGAAGAAGTCGGCGAGGACGGCCGCCGCGGCGGTGGTGGCGAGGCCGACGCGCAGCCCGCCCCTCCAGGCCCCGAGCAGGATCGCCGCGAAGTAGAGGACGAAGGGCGCGGGTCGCCCGACGAGCCCGTCGAGGCCGAGCTTGAGCAGGGTGCAGACGGCGAGCGCGGCCGCCGCGACGAGGGCCCCGCCCGGCGCGGGCGGGCGGCTCACTCGACCACGCGACGCACGGTGCCCTCGTCCGCGAGGTCGACCGGCATCGGCACCAGCGGCTCGGTGCCGTCGGGCAGGCGCACCACCTCGGTGAAGGGCTGGTCGAAGAGCTCGGGGGCGCGCACGCCGGAGAGCACGAGCACCCAGCGGCCGTCCTCGAGCTCGAGCACGCTGCCGGGGGGGTAGCGCCCCACGCGGTTGATGAAGAGCTGCAGCAGGTCGGGGTCGTACTCGGCGCCGCGGGCGGCGAACATGCGCGCGAGCGCCGTCGGCGGCGACATCTTCGCGCCGCCCGGCCGGTGGCGGGTGAGCGTCTCGAAGTCGTCGGCGATGTGGATGATGCGCGCGAAGAGCGACGCGCCGCCGGCCGCGCCGAAGGGGCGGTGGTGCTCCAAGCAGGCGAGCATGCGGTGGATGCGGGCCTCGTGGAAGCCGCGCTGGGCGAGCAGCGAGCGCACGGCGGCGCTGCCGTGGCGGCCGAAGGGCGGGGCGTAGCCGTCCTCGTCGGTGGCGTAGCCGAGGTCGTGGTAGCAGGCCGTCACGCCGAGGTCGGCGAGGGCCGTGTCGGGCAGGCCGAGCTCGCGCCCGATGAGCACCGCGAGCATCGCGACCTGCGAGCTGTGCCGCGAGATGGCGCGGGTGTTCTTGTCGGCGCGCGAGCGCGCGATGCTCTCCTCCTCGCTCTGCGCGGGCAGGTCGACCATCTCGTTGATCATCTTGCGCACGGGCAGCGGGTTGGCCGCGCGGCCCGCGGCGAGCCCCGCCCAGAGCCCGTCGACGACGCCCGCGGCGCGGTGCATCACGGCGCCGACGTCCTGGTCGAGCCGCTTGTGCTCGTCCTTCATGCGGAAGCGGAACACCGGCAGCAGCTCGATGGCGCCCAGCCCCGAGGCCTCGAAGGTCGCCTGCAGCGCGCCGCGCGGCGCGGCCGCGGCGGGGTCGGCCATGGCCGCGACGATCACCTTGCGCCACTGGTCCATGGTGAGGGTGGCGTGGAGGTTGAGGCCGCCGACGTCGTGCCGCAGCCACAGCGCCGCGAAGTTGTCGTCGGCCTCGACCCGGTCGTCGAGCCGCAGGCGCTGGTCGTTCACGTAGACCTGGTCCTCGACCATGATGACCTGCACCATGCCGAGCAGGTCGCGCAGCGCCGAGAGCGAGCGCTCGAGGTCCCGCAGCGGCGCCTCGAAGGCCATGTTGCGGGTGTCGTGGAAGCGGGTCATCCGCATCCCCCCGGTGAGCATCCGCACGAACTGCTCGCCGAGCTCGCGCACCTTCGCGGCGAGCTCGCGGTCGTCGCCCGCGCGCGCCCGGTCGAGCGCCTCGCCGAGGTCGCGCTGCGCCTCGCCCACCTCGTCGAGCGCGCTCACGACCGGCCCTCCTTCGCGCGGGCGCGCTCGGCCCGCGCCTCGTCGAC
>JAQBQI010000572.1 GCA_028287085.1 Myxococcaceae bacterium | reverse complement strand
GATCGTCCTCTGGCGTGGCTGGCGGAAGCTGCGCCGATTCATGGACCTCTTCGCCTACGCGCAAACCCGCAGAAAACAGGCGCCGCAGTGAGATGTGTCCCGAGGTGAACCATGAATGGAGAGGGCTCCCTCTCACCTGCGCAGGTCGCGCTGAAACGCGAGCGGTTCCTGAAGCCCTCTCCATTCATGGAGAGGGCGGCGCGGTAGCGCGGGTGAGGTCTCAGCCGAGCCCGAGCAGGCCCGCGACGCGCGCGGCGACGAAGGCCGCCACCCAGGCGAGCGCGTAGGTGTACACGGTGACGAAGACCACCCAGCGCCACGAGCGGGTCTCGCGCCGGATGGCCGCGAGCGTGCTCATGCACTGGCAGGCGAAGACGAAGAACACCAGCAGCGCGACGCCCGTGCGGGCGGTGTAGCGCCGGCCGCCGTGGCCGTCGCGCGCGGTGCGCAGGCGCGTCGCGAGCGTGCCGGGGTGCTCGTCGGCGTCCTCGATGCCGGAGATGACCCCGAGGGTTCCGACCATCAATTCGCGCGCGCCGAAGGAGCCGAGCAGGCCGACGTTGATGCGCCAGTCGAAGCCCAGCGGGCGCGTCACGGGCTCGAGCGCGCGGCCGACCGCGGCGCCCACCGAGCGCTCCATCGTCGAGGCGCCCGTCGGGTGCGGGTCGGCGGGCGCCCCGGGCGCCGGGACGTGCAGCAGCACCCACAGCGCCGCGCCGCACGCGAGGATCACCGTGCCCACGTCGCGCACGAAGCGCTTGCCCGCGACGTAGCAGGAGCGCGCGACGGCGCGCAGGTCGGGCGCGCGGTAGGCGGGCATCTCGAGCACCAGCGGCAGGCGGCGTCCCTTGGTGGCGCTGCGGCGCAGCACCAGCGAGACGACCACCGCGGCGGCCAGGCCCGCGAGGTAGAGCGCGACGAAGAGCGCGGCCTGGAGCACCGGGCGCCCCGGGAAGAAGGCCGCGAGCACGAGGCCGTAGGTGGGGATGCGCGCCGAGCAGGTGAGCAGCGGCAGCACCAGGATGACCGTGAGGCGCTCGCGCGGGTCGCGCAGGATGCGCGTCGCGGCGATGGCGGGCACGGCGCAGGCGTGGGCCGTGAGCATCGGCACGAAGGCGCGGCCCCCGAGGCCGAAGGGGCGCAGCGCGCCGTCGATGAGGAAGGCGCCGCGGGCGAGGTAGCCGCTCGCGTCGAGCAGCTCCATCGCCGCCGTCAGGATCACGATCTGCGGCAGGAACGCGAGCACCGTCCCGGCGCCGCCGAGGATGCCGTCGGTGAAGAAGGACCCGAGGAGGCCGCGGCCGAGGGGCCGGGCGGCGAGGGCGCCGAGGCCCTGCACGGCGGCGTCGAGCAGCGTCGAGACCGGGTCGGCGACGGCGTAGACGAGGGCGAAGAGGCCCACCATCAGCCCGAGGAAGAGCACCGGCCCGGCGACGGGGTGCAGCAGCACGCGGTCGAGCGACTCGGTGCGCGCGCGGCGCTCGAGGGCCTCGGCGGTGACGGTCTTCGCGTCGTGGATGGCGTCGCGGGCGACGGCGTCGGCGTCCCAGGCGGGGGCGGGGCGCGCGGGGGGGCGGGGGTCGCCCGCGACGAGCGCGGCGATCGCGGCGAGCATGGCGTCGCGGGCGGCGGGCTCGCGCGCGTTGACGGCGACGACGGGCACGCCGAGGGCGCGCTCGACGGCGCCGACGGAGAGCGTGCGGCCCTCGGCGGCGAGCACGTCGCGCTGGGTGAGCACGACGAGCAGCGGGAGCGGCCGCGCGACGAGCTCGCGGGTGAGGCGCAGCCCGGCGGCGAGCTGCGAGGCGTCGAGCACCTGCACGACGACGGCGCGGGTGCGGTCGGCGATGACGCGGTCGAGGAAGGCGCGGGCGACGCCCTCGTCGGTGCCGGGGTCGAGGGCGACGTCGAGGCTGTAGACGCCGGGCAGGTCGAGCACGCGCACGGCGGGGCCGGGGGCGGGGAGCTGGAGGTCGGCGGCGAGGACGTCGACGGTGACGCCGGGGAAATTGCCGACCTTGGCGTCGGCGCCGGTGAGGCGGTTGTAGACCGACGACTTGCCCGCGTTGGGGCGGCCGAGCAGGAGCACCGCGGGCCGGTCGTCGCCGAGGAGGTGCGCGGGGTGGGCGGCGCCGTGGTGCTCGTGGCTCACGGCGCGGGCTCGGGGGAGGGGGCGACCTCGATGGCGCCCGCGACGGCGCGGTCGATGGCGAAGGCGGTGCGCTCGCCGACGCGCACCTGGAGCGGTCCGCGGAAGGGCCCGGCGCGTAGCACGACGACGGCGGCGCCCTCGGCGAGGCCCAGCGCGCGGAGCCAGCGGACCTCGTCGTCGTCGAGGCGCAGGGCGACGACGACGGCGGGGCGGAGGGGCGTGAGCTCGCGGAGGGTCATCGGGCGGAAGCCGTCGCGCGGCTTATCACGGTTTGGCGGAGGGGGGCGGCCGTAGACGGGCGGCGTCGCGCGGGGCTACGTCTCGGCGCCATGTCGAACATCCTCGATCACGTCAGCCTCATGGTCAGCGACTACGCCCGCGCGAAGGAGTTCTACGCCCGCGCCCTCGCGCCGCTCGGCATCAAGCTGCTCATGGAGCACGGCGAGGCCGGCGGCTTCGGGCGCACCAAGCCCGAGCTCTGGATCGCCCGCGGCCCGGCCTCCTACCAGACCGCCGCGCAGGTCGCGACGATCACGCCCGTCCACGTGGCGCTCGCGGCCGCGTCGCGGGCCGACGTCGACGCCTTCCACGCCGCGGCGCTGGCCGCGGGCGGCCGGGACTTCGGCGCCCCCGGGCCGCGCCCCGAATACCATGCGAGGTATTACGGCGCCTTCGTGCTCGACCCCGACGGGCACAACATCGAGGCCGTGATCCACGGCGGGGAGTGAGCGGGGGCGCTACCCCTGGAGCGGCGAAAGGTCCGGAATTGGCCTGGAATCGCGGGAGTTGGCGACGACACGGTCGACTCACCCCTGCTGCCGCGCGCCCCTCTCCATGAATGGTTCACGTCGGGACACATGGCGCGATACGGCTTTGGGTCCTGCGCCGCTTTCAGGATGTCCCGAGCCCTCGATGCCCGCGTCCGGACCGGGGTTGGGCGTTCGCCTGCAGCCCGGGCCGGACGCGGGCTGAAGAGTCGTCACCGAACGCTCGAAAACAGGCCCTTCCAGCGACTCGTGTCCCGACGTGAACCATTCATGGAGAGGGCGCGTGGCAGCGGGGGTGAGGTCGCGCGTCTTCGGATCGACCGCGAACCACACCCATCGATGCGGGTTTCAAGCTGATCGCCGCTCCAGGTGCCGTCAGCCGAGCAGGCGCAGGTAGGCCGCCATCATCATGGGCGTGCCGAGCAGCACCAGCGTCGAGAAGGCGAGGGCGAGGCGGACGTCGCGCTCGTCGCGGAGAGAGGCGGTCCAGCGGGCGAGGGTGCCGGCGCGGACGATGCGGGCGGTCGCGCGGTCGCGGTACGACGCGCCCCCAAGGGGCGGCGCGTCGACGACCACCGGGCCGGGCGAGAATGATTCGTGGGAAGTTGTGGAGAGGGTGGTGCCGTCGGCGAGGTGGAGCACACCGTCGGGGCCGAGCGTCGCGTCGGCGAGACCGGGTGGGGGCGCTTCGACGGAGCGCGCACGGCGGACGAACCAGGCCGCGAGCGCGACGCCCAGGAGCGCGGCGACGGACCACCCGAGCGGCGGCGCGAAGTCGCCGGAGAAGTCGGTGAGGGAGAGGTCGACGCGAGCGAGCGCGGGACCGCGGAAGGCCGCGATGGGGCGGGAGTAGCGGGCGTCACGCGGGCTCTGGACGATCCAGAGGTCGTGGCGGGCGTCGCGTCGCACCCGCAGCGGGTCGCCCGGCCGCACGGAGGGGTACTGGCCAGGGCGGGGTGACCACGCGACCGGAGGGGCGCCTTGGGAACTGCGGCGCAGGATCACGGGGCACTGGTAGGAGACGCAGGCCACCGTCAGGGTGAGGTCGCCGACGGGGTGATCCGTGGTGCTTTCTTCGCTGCCGGCGTGGTCGACGGTGGCGACGACGGGGAAGCGGTCGAAAGAGCGGGTCGGCTCGGGGCGCGCGAGGTGCCGGACGCCTCCCACCACCGCCAGCGCGGTCACCAGCGCGGCGAGCGGACCGACCGAGACTCGCACGACGGCCCGCAGGCGGTGCTGCGACCGGGCGATGAGGGCTTCGGCGACGCCGACCGCGAGAGGAAGGACGACCATCAACAACAGCGGAACCACGAAGATCTCGCCGAAGACCAAGCGATCTTCGTCGTACCGGGCGCGGTGCACCCAGGTCGGGTAGGCGTGGACCAGAACGATACCGAAGGCGACGAAGATCGCGATCGATGACGTGACGAGCGCGTGCACGAAGGCGGCACCCGGGTCGAGACGCAACGCGGCCTTCGCGCGGCGCGCGGAGGCCCACAGCGCCGCGAGCGAGCAGAGCGCCGACGCCGGGAGCGCCACGCCGACCGCCACGGCGACGGTGTCGGCGAGGCACACACCGAGCACGGCGGCCGCGAGCGTGATGGCGGACAGCACCCACCACGATGAGCCCAGTGACGGTCGCGCCATCGGGCGACGATATCACCGGCCACACAAGGCGCAGGGGGAGGGGCGGGCGTGTACCTTCGGTGAATGAAGGCCGCCTGGGCGACGGACGTGCACCTGGAGTTCTTGAAGGGCGACGGCTTCGCGCGCTTCGTCGCGGAGGTGAGGGCGCTCGACGCCGAGGCGCTCTTCCTCACCGGCGACATCGCGCAGGCGGAGTCGATCGAGGCGATGCTGCGGCGGGTGCGCGCGGCGGTGGCGATCCCGGTGCTCTTCGTCCTGGGCAATCACGACTATTACCGCGGCGGCGTCGCCGAGGTGCGGGCGATGGCCTCGGCGCTGCACGTAGGCGACGACGGGCTGCGCTGGCTACCGGCGGCCGGACCCTGGCGCGCCGCCGACGGCACCGTCGTGGTCGGCGTCGATGGCTGGGGCGACGGCCGCGCGGGCGCGCCCGAGACGTCGACGGTGCAGCTCAATGACTGGCTGCTGATCGGCGAGCTGAGCGCGGCGGGCGCGCTCTACGACGTGGCGGCCCGCCGGCGGTGCCTCGCGGCGCTGGCCGACGCGGACGCGGCGCGCCTGGAGGAGACGCTGCGCGGCGTGACGGCGGGGGCGGAGCGGGTGGTGGTGTTGACGCACGTTCCGCCCTTCGAGGGGGCGTGCTGGCACGATGGCGAAGTGTCGAATGGCGAGTGGCTGCCGTGGTTCACCTGCGTGGCCGTGGGCGCGGTGCTGCTGCGCGCGGCGCGGGCGAACCCCGGGGTGCGCTTCGAGGTCTATTGCGGACATACGCACTCGCCCGGGGTGTATCGCGCGGCCGAGAATATGGTCGTGCACACCGGACAAGGGCGCTATGGGGCGACCTTCGTGCGGGCGGTGGACATCGCTTGAGGGTCGAGAGTGCTGGTTTGAGACCAGTCGGGCGCATTGGATGTCAGGCGGTCGGCACCTCGCGTCTCCAATGGGGATCAGGCGTTCACCGACCGAAGGGCGGCCAGCAGGTCGCCCGTACATTGGCAATCGGGGTGATCCATCCGCGGCGTACGGTCGACGGGTCGGCGCGGCCGCCCTTTGACGGCGAAGGTCGGTGACCCGGTGGGTGTCGTCGCGCGCCCGGTTGAATGGGTTCACGCCACAAGCCTCGCGCCCTCGCCGCCGAGCACCTCGTCGACCGCTTCGCCGGCCGCGTGCGCGCCCGCTTCCCCGCCTGCCCCCCCGGCGAGGCCCGCCGCATCGCCCGCTACGCCTGCGCCCACGGGACCGAGCGCGTCGGCGTCCTCGCGGGCCCCGACGGCTACCTCGACCACGCCGTCGAGCTCGCGGTCGTGGCCCACGTCCGCCACCGCTTCACCCGCTACGAGCGCCTGCTCGACGCCGGCCTCGACCGCGACGCCGCCCGCGCGGCGGTGCTCGCCGAGGTGCTCGCCTGCATGGCGCGTTGGGGTCTCTACCCTCCCGGCCGCCGTTCCGTCG
This sequence comes from Myxococcaceae bacterium, assembly GCA_028287085.1. Taxonomy (GTDB): domain Bacteria; phylum Myxococcota_A; class Polyangia; order Polyangiales; genus SCUS01. The sequence continues at coordinate 1,117 of JAQBQI010000572.1, read as the reverse complement.
CGATGAACTCGTAGCAGAGCTTCACGTCCATGCGCACCGACCCGTCGCGCTCGCGACGGAAGGTCAACCCGTAGTGCCCGCCGAGCGCGAGGCCGCCGGGACGATCGCCCGCCAGCGTCGGCTCGTAACGGTGCCGCACCGCGCCGTCGGCGCCGAGCTCGTCGAGCCGCAGCCGACCGCCCTCGCGCGCCAGCACGAAGCGCCGCTCGGCGCCCCCGAGCGCGGCGTAGGTGCCCGTCGGAACCTCCGCCAACGAGCCGAAATGCAGTCCCTCCACCGCCGCGATCGGCCGCGGCTGCGGCCGCGCGACCCGCCCCTGCGCGTGGGCGCATCCCGCCACCGCGACCACGATCCAACCGACCCGCCACGCCGTCGCGAGCAACCGCATCGCCCCAGCGTAGCGTCGCGCCCGGCGCCCATTGGCTGGATGTTCCATCCGCGATTGCATCGCGGCGCTTTACGATCCGCGGAGGCCGCTCAGCGGGCCTGCGCCGACACCCGCACCCGCAGCCGCGGGCCGCGGATGATCGCCGCGGACATCGTGCGCGTGCAGCCCGGGCCCTCGTCGGCGACGACGTCCTGGCGGAGGTGCGCGACCTCGGCGTGGCGCTCGGGGCGCGTCGCGTCGGCCACGCGCCAGCCGCGGTCGTAGTGCTCGGCCCACATGTGCCCGCCGGCGAACCAGCGTCCCCCGACGTAGCCGACGAGCATCCCGACGGCGAGGCGCGCCGGGTGGCCGTGGCAGCGCAGCAGCGCCGCGGTCAGCACCGCGTGCTCGGTGCAGTCGCCCTCGCGGCGCGCGGCCACCGACGAGGCCGTGATGATCCCGATGGCGAGCGACTTGCGCGCGATGTGGGCGTCGACGGCGTCGACGATCTCCTCCGCCGGCCGCGAGGTGCCGGTGCACATCGAGCGCAGCGGCTCCTGGTCGTAGTCGACGAGGAAGCTCGCCGCCGACTGCTCCGCCGTGGGCGCCGGCGCGGCCTCGCCGTCGACCACGGGCGCGACCTCGATCCAGGCGCCCGCGTGGTCGGGCATCTCGAAGCGGGCGCCGCGCACGCCCGGCGGCGCGCCGTCGGCGACCTCCACCGGCGACGCGTTGAGCATCGGGACGCCG
>JAQBQI010000537.1 GCA_028287085.1 Myxococcaceae bacterium | reverse complement strand
GCCGCGGCGCCGCTCGCGTGCCGCGAGGCAGTGGAGTGAACGCGCGGTCGGGCCACGGATACTGAGCCGGGTATGGCGCGAGCGGGGCAATGGGCGGTGGGCGTCGTCGCGGTCGCGCTGGCCTGGCTGGGCGAGGGCTGCGGCGAGCCGCCGGGGCGCGACGACGTGCCGGCGGTGACCGACGGGGGTGCGGTCGACGTGGTCGACGCGGTCGACGCGGCGACGGCGCCCGATCGGCCTGACGCGGGCACCGTCGATCGGCCGGCGACCGTCACGTGTCGCGAAGACCGGGCCTTCTGCGCCGGCGTTGGCTGCGTCGACCTCCGCCAGGATGACGCGCACTGCGGGGTGTGCGGCGTCGCGTGCGGGCCCAACAGACAATGCGTGCTCGGCGTCTGCCGTGCGAACTGCGCGTCGGGCCTCGCCCTCTGCGAAGCCGACCTGCCCATCTGCGTCGACCTTCAGCGAAACGACGCGCACTGCGGCGCGTGCGGCAACGCGTGCACGGCGCTGGAGCGGTGCTCGTCGGGCGTCTGCACGCCCCGATGCGCCAGCGGCCTGACCCCGTGCGGCGCCGACCGTGACCTGTGCGTCGATCTGCGCACCGACGCGTCGAACTGCGGGTCCTGCGGCCTCCATTGCCGCACCGAGCACGCGACCTCGGTCTGCGTCGACGGCGCCTGCGCGGTGACCTGCGAGCGCGATTACGACTTCTGCGCCGGCGCCGACGGCCCGTGCATGCCGCTGGACTCCGACCGTACCAACTGCGGCGCGTGCGGCCACGCGTGCGCGGCGGGCGAGGGCTGCATTGCGGGCGCCTGCGTCGACCGGGGCATCGGAGCGAGACTCCTCAGCCCGCTGTCCGGCACGCGCAACGCCTCGTGGCGGCCGCGCTTCCGCTGGGACGCGCCCGAGGGCGGCCCCGTCGTCCTGGAAGTGTGCTCCAGCCTCGACTGCCACGAGCTCGAGGGGAGCGTGCGCGTGGAGACGGGCGACGAGCTGCGCTGGCCGACGCCACTCACGCCGGGGCCGCACTGGTGGCGAGTGCGATACCCGAGGAGCACCGGAGTCGGGCCGGGCCGCACCTGGGATTTCTTCATCCCGGAGCACGACTCGCCGGTGCCGCTGGTGGGCGCGGTCGTCGCCGACTTCAATGGAGACGGCCTCGCCGACACCTTCACTTCGCCGGAATGCTCACCCCTCCGCTCGTGTTTTGGCATCGACTACGGTCGCGCCCCCGGAGCGCCGCTCGTGGGGCCGACCCTCATCCAGTCCATCGAGAGATACGACGGGTTCGTCGGGCCCTACCCCATCAGGGGAGCGGAGTGGTTCACGGCGCACCAGGCAGTGGGGGATTTCAATGGAGATGGCATCGTCGATCTGGGAGTCACCTCCCACTATTCGTCGAGCGCTGGCTCGGCCAGGACTGAAAACGAAGGGTTCGATGTCTATGCTGGTGGGTTGCCAGGAATCCCATCGACGTTGACGCCCGGAGCGGGATACCCCCCTCGTTTCGGAATCCCGACAGCTAGCACCGCGATAACTGGGTTCATCGAGGCGGGAGACGTTGACGGTGATGGTTATGCCGACTTCATCGTGACGGCACTCTACTACGGCTCTTCCGAAGGCTACCGCATCGTCTTCGGTCACCGCGACCCGAGTTTGTTTCCGGTCGCCGAGTTCGGGTACTCGGTTCCGCGCCGCAATCTGGTTCTGGCAGACTTCAACGGCGACGGCCTGACCGACGTCGCGATGGCGCCTGATTCGCTCTACGGGTGGTATGATCTGGCGCTTCGCATGGGGGCGCGCGGGCGGCGAACACACGGCCTCGCCGCGCCCGTCCCCGACCCTCCTGACTGCGGCACGGTGTCCCTCGCATCCCTCCGCGGGCTGATCGAGGCCATCGGCTCGAACGACGCCAACCACGACGGCTATCCCGATCTCAGCGCGCTGGTCAGAGGGACGAGCTATTACGACGTGTACACCTGGTTCGGCGGCCCCGACGGCCTCTCCGCCAGCCGCTGCACCATCGCCCCTGGTACGCCCTGATCGCTACTCCTCGACCCGCCCGCCGAGCCGCCGGTGGCTCTCCAGATAGCCTTCGACCGCCGCCCCCATCGCCGCCTCGCGGTCGTTGCCGTCGAGCCGCTCGAGCTCGGCGTGCAGCCGCTGCGCCACCGTGGCCCGTGCCTGCCCCGTCGTCACGCACACCGACGGCGGCGTGATGCGCCCCCGAACAAGGAAGGCCGAGCGCCCGAACAATCGCCAGCTCTGGAGATCAACCGACATCCCTCCCAACGTTGGGCCGCGACTCCCATACCGGAACTCATTTTTATTCAATGTGCACAATCGCCACGGACACCGAAGCCACTGTGCGCTTCAGCCGCGCTTCACCCCGCCGCTTCCAGGCGCACCGCCCCGTCGGTCACCCGCTCGTCGAGGGCCCGCCGCATCGCGTGCTCGGCCTGCGCGAAGGCCACCATTCCGCGGTGCAGCGCGAAGGGGTTCACCCGCGGCAGCCCCTCGATCGACACCGCCGTGAGCCTCTCCCTCCGCGGCAATCGCAGCGAGGGTGACCCCGCCCGCCGCCACGGCGAGCGCGACGCGAGGTGGTGGTACAGCACCCGCTCGCCCGCCCCGACGCCCGCGAGCCCGGGCCGGTCGGCGATGCCCCCGTCGCTATACAACCGCCCCCCGAGCCGCACCGGGTGGAACAACACCGGCAACGCGCACGACGCGTGGATCGCCCCCGCGATGCTCCCCTCGCGCAGCACCGTGGTCGCGCGCGCGCCGAGGTCGAACACGCTCGGCGCGTAGCCCACGGCCGCGTGCTCGATGTCGGCCACCGGCAGCAGCGCGTCGAGCATCGCGCGAAACCTCCCCCCGCGGAGCAGCCCCGCGCCCGGCGCCGGGTCCCAGAAGTCTTCGCGGCGCAGCGTGGCGAGGCGCTCGCGCATGGCGTCGAGGGTCACGCCGCCCGCGTAGAGCCCGGTGACCAGCGCGCCCGCGCTCGACCCGGTCACCGCCGAGGGCGCGAGGCCCGCGTCGGTGAGCGCCGTCAGCGCCCCGGCGTGCACGTAGAAGCCGAAGAATCCGGACGACATCGCCAGGGTGAACGGGGCCTCGTGGAGCCACGCGCGCAGCGTCGGTGGGGAGCTCATCGCGGGCGACTATGGACGATGCCGCGCCCGCCCGCAGCGCCGCGCATTCGCGAGACAGCCAATGTCACAGTGCGCTGGACCGCGCGGCGCGCGGCGGGTACACGACTGGGGCTATGGCAGACCAAGACCCGCGCCTGTGGATCGCCGACGGCTGGACGGCGAAGGTGATCAAGAACAACGACGACGACGGGTGGGCCGTCGAGATGATGCGCGACGGCGACCCCGAGCCCGCGCTGGTGGGCCCGTGGACGATGGGCCGCGACAAGAAGAACCCGAAGCCCCTCGACCAGAACGCGTTCAACACGCTGGTGAAGACCGCGAGCGAGGTGCTGCAACGCCACGCGCACCAGAACCGCGCGCGGCTGCACAAGAGCACGCCGGTGACGACGTCGGAGGGCCGGCGCTACCGCGTCGACCTCGACATCGCGCAGGACGAGGACGACCCGCACGCCTTCCTCACGGCGTGGGACGAGTCGGACAGCTGCATCGGGAGGGCGCGCATGCCGGCGAGCTACAAGCTCTCGCCGGCCGGCGCGTTGAAGTGGGTGGAGGGCGGCTTCCGCGAGCCGTAGGCGGACGGAGGGAGGGGGAGGAGTTCTCTACAGTCGGGACATCAGCAGCTGGCGCTGGAGCACGAGCGCGGGCGGCATGGTGGCCTTGAGCTTCTCGAAGAACTCTCCCTGCATCTCGAACTCCTGCTTCCACTCTTCGAGGTTGATGGCCGTCGCGGCGGCGACCTTCTCGGTGGTGTTGGCGTCGAGGCCCGACAGGTCGAGGTGACCGGCCTTGGGCACCCAGCCGAGCAGCGTCTCCTGGGCGCCGACCCGGCCGTGCGCGCGGTCGATGACCCACTTCAACACGCGGGTGTTCTCGCCGAAGCCCGGCCACAAAAACTTCCCGTTGGCGTCCTGCCGGAACCAGTTCACCTGGAAGATCTTCGGCGGGTTGGTGAGGAACTTCTGCATCTCGAGCCAGTGGCCGAAGTACTCGCCCATGTCGTAGCCGCAGAAGGGGAGCATCGCCATCGGGTCGCGGCGCACGATGCCCACCTGGCCGGTGGCGGCCGCGGTGGTCTCGCTGCCCATGGTGGCGCCGATGAAGACCCCGTGGGTCCAGTTGAACGACTGGAGCACGAGGGGCACGGTGGTCGCGCGGCGCCCGCCGAAGATGATCGCGGAGATGGGCACGCCCTGCGGGTCGTTGGCGGCCTTGGAGATCACGGGGTTGTTGCTGGCCGGCGCCGTGAAGCGCGAGTTGGGGTGCGCGGCCTTCTCGTTGGAGCCCTTCTTCCAGGGCCTGCCCTGCCAGTCGGTGAGCTCGTCGGGAACCTCCCCGTCGATGCCCTCCCACCACACGTCGCCGTCGGCGGTCATGGCCACGTTGGTGAAGATGGTGTTCTCGCGCACCGACGCCATCGCGTTGGGGTTGCTCTTGTAGTTGGTGCCCGGCGCGACGCCGAAGTAGCCCGCCTCGGGGTTGATCGCCCACAGCCGGCCGTCGGGCCCGACGCGCATCCACGCGATGTCGTCGCCGACCGTCGACACCTTCCACCCGTCGAAGCGCTTCGGCGGGACCATCATCGCGAAGTTGGTCTTGCCGCACGCGCTCGGGAAGGCCGCCGCGACGTAGGTGGTCTCGCCCTCCGGCGACTCGAGCCCGAGGATGAGCATGTGCTCGGCGAGCCACTTCTCCTTCTCGCCGAGGTAGCTGCCGATGCGGAGCGCGAGGCACTTCTTGCCGAGCAGCACGTTGCCGCCGTAGCCCGACCCGACGCTCCAGATGGTGTTGTCCTGCGGGAAGTGGCAGATGAAGCGCCGCTCGGGGTTCACGTCGAGGGTCGAGTGCACCCCGCGGTTGAAGTCGTCGCTCTGGCCGAGCATCGACAGGGCGACCACGCCCATGCGCGTCATGATCCGCATGTTGAGTACGACGTAGATGGAGTCGGTGATCTCGACGCCGATCTTCGCGTACGGCGACCCGACGGGGCCCATCACATACGGGATCACGTAAAGCGTGCGCCCCTTCATGGCGTCGTCGAAGAGCTTGCCGACCTTGGCGTAGGCCTCGTCGGGGGCCATCCAGTTGTTGGTGGGGCCGGCGCCCTCCTTGGTGGGCGTACAGATGAAGGTGAGGTGCTCGACGCGCGCGACGTCGTTGGGGCTCGACCGGTGCAGGTAGCACCCGGGCCGCTTCTGGGGGTTGAGCGGGATGAGCACCCCCGCGGCCACGGCCTGCTCGGTGAGGTTCTTGCGCTCGTCCTCCGAGCCGTCGACCCACACCACCTGGTCGGGCTTCATCATGGCGGTGATCTCACCCACCCACTTGAGAAGCCCCTCGTTGGAGACCTTCATCGACCCGATCGTCGTCTTCACGTCCGTGCTCATCACTGAACCTCCGCTGACTTTTGATCCGCCGCTCCGAAGACAGGCTCCTCAGCGCGGCGGGTCGTTCCGCGGCGGAGACTATCACCGGGTATCGCGGTCGACACCCCCGGCCCCGGGCGGCGCGATGCAGTCGCCGGAAAGAGCGGAAATCCAGGGCTGCCACCCGTCGCCCGCACGCCTTGCGCGTGCGTGACAGGCAATGTCCAGCGAGAGTTGCGATCGTCGGGCCGGCGGCGTAGGCGTCGGCGGCCATGCCGGGGGCCGCACACGAGATGATGGTGCGGGTGCTGAAGGAGCACCCGGCGTGGTTCAACCTGCTGCTGAAGACGCTCAAGCTGAAGACGCTGCGGCGCGGGCTCAAGCTCGCCGACACGGCGCTGCAGAAGGTCGTCGCGATCGAGCGGCGGCCCGACACCTTCTGGCTCGATCCGGGCGTCGCGTGGGCGCTGGTCGAGGTGCAGAACGACAAGAAGGACGAGAAGGTCAGCTCGTGGATCGTCACCGTCGCGATGCTCGTCGCCGAGCACCGCGTGATGGGCGATCTCTTCGTGGTGACGGCCGACCGCGCGGTGGCCGCGCACGCGCGCGACGAGCTCACGCTGACGGGCCGCCACGGGACGCGCCTGCGCCTCGACCCG
>JAQBQI010000520.1 GCA_028287085.1 Myxococcaceae bacterium | reverse complement strand
ATGAGGAGCCACCGAAAGTCCGCAAGCGGACTTCCTTCGTGGTCGCACCGATCGCTGCCGGGACAGGGAGGAGTCCGCTTGCGGACTTCGGGGGGAGGCTCATCGATCCCAGCGTTGCCGCGGGCTTCAGCCCGTCGGCACCGCGGGCGGCGCGAACGGACAAGATCACCGGCCGCTTGAATCAGCCGCTATCGCCCCGCGACCACGCGATGCAACACCACCGGGAGCTGCCCCACCCGGACCACGGTCGCGGAGAGAGGCGCGCCCACGAAGCCCACCGAAGCCCGCTCGGCGCGGTAGGCCAGCGGCAATCCCACGGCGAGCGCGTCGGTGCCGGAGACCACGTCGGCCTCGCCGAAGGTCACCACGGTGTGACCCGTCACCGGCAGGAGCCCGGTCCCCTCGGCGAGGGGCCAGGTGCCGCGCGATGGTCCTTCGCCGTCGAGCACCACCACCACGCCGCCCGCGCGCAGGAAGCCCACCGCGGGGCCCGCGATGCGCACCGCGAGCGCGTCGATGGAGGCGTCGCTCGCCGCGGGCTGGTGGTGCACGATCACCACGTCGGTGAGGTCGACGGCGAAGGCCGCGGCCAGCGCCTCGGGCGTGGTCACGACGGCCTCGCGCCACGAGCGGGCCCCGGCCACCTGGCGCACGGCGTCGCGCACCGTGGCCACGCTCGCCGGCAGCGCGCCGAGGGTGGAGATCGCCACCCGCGGCGCCCCCGCCCCGCTCAGGAAGACCGCGTTGCCGACCACGCGGTTCTGGTCGGGGCGCGTGGTCTGGTAGTCGTGGCCGATGAGCACGAGGTGGCCGGCGCGCGCGTCGCGACACTGCCCCCCGCTGCAGATGCCCGTCGAGCAGACCATCCCGCAGCCGCCGCAGTTGAAGGGATCGGACCGCGGGTCGAGGCACACGCCGTCGCAGAGCAGCAGCGGCGCCGCGCAGGTGACGAGGCACACGCCCGCCGCGCAGACCTCCGCGGCGGCGCAGGCCCGCCCGCAGGCGCCGCAGTTGGCGGGGCTCGAGGCCTTGTCGACGCAGAGTCCCCCGCAGCGCGTCTGCGGCGGCGTGCAGACCGCGTCGCCGGGCGGCGCGTCGGTCGGAACATCGACGGGACTGGCATCGACGGGACTGGCATCGACCATCGGAACATCGACGGGGCCGGCGTCGGCCGTGAACGCGTCGGGGAGGTCGTGCGGGATGAGCACGTCGACGAGGCCCGCGTCGCAGGCGTGGGCGGGGGGCGTCCAGCCGTCGGCGCAGCGGCCGCCGAGGAGGGGGTCGCAGCCGAAGAGGAGCGCGCAGAGGGCGAGGTGACGCTTCATGGGGAGGGTCCGGCGGTGCGGCGCGAGCGGCCGGCGTCGTCGAGGTAGACCCAGCCGCCGACGGTCTGCGCGTCGCCGACCGAGCCGACGCCCGAGACGATGATCTCGACGCGGCGGTTGGCGGCGAGCTCGGCGGGGGAGGTTCCGGCGGTGCGCGGGACCCGCCGGCCGAAGCCCAGCGGGCGCAGCTGCGCCGGGCGCACGCCGAGCGCCGCGACCTCGCGGGCCACGGCCAGCGCGCGCATGAAGGACAGGGTGAAGTTGTACTGGTCGGTTCCGCGCTGGTCGGCGTGGCCCTCGACGAGCACCGGGCGCGACGCGGGCACGTCGCGGATGATCGCCGCGACGGCCGCGAGCACCGGGCGCGAGCGCTCGCGGATGCGGGCCGAGTCGCTGTCGAAGAAGACCGACTCCTCGATGACGATGCGGCCCTCGCGCACCACCACGCCGCCCTCGTCGGGGCAGCCGTCGTGGTCGTCGACGCCGTTCACCACCTCGGGCACGTCGGGGCAGCGGTCGTCGGGGTCGTTGATCCCGTCGCGGTCGTTGTCGGGGTCGGGGCAGCCGTCGTCGTCCTCGAAGCCGTCGCGGTCTTCGGGGACGGCGGGGCAGCGGTCGAGCGGGTCGCGCACGCGGTCGGCGTCGGCGTCGGGCTCGCGACAGCCGTCGCCGTCGACGTCGGGCAGCGAGGTGCCCTCGATCGCGGGACAGGGCGGGCGCTCTCGCGGGGGCGACGGCGGCGGGGGCGGCGCGGGCGGCGGCGGCGCAGGGCGGTCGGGGAAGAAGGTGATGCCCATGCCGACGAGCAGCAGGTGCGCGTCGCCGGGGTAGGCCAGCGCGTCGGTCTGCGGGAGCCACGCCCAGCCCACCCACGGTCCGGCGTCGAGGGGACCGGCCGCGAAGGACCAGCCCGCCCGCGCCCGCACCACCGGCGCGAAGACGTCGCCGGTGCGGGCGAGGCCGCCGGCGAGCTCGAGGTAGAGCCGCTCCGCCCCGGACGCGACGCGTGGCAGCGGGCGCAGGCGGAGGCCGGCGTCGATCGACGCGTAGCCGCCGGTCGCGAGGCGGGGGATGCCGCCCGAGGCCTGCCGCGGATAGCTCGCGGCGAGGCCCGCCCAGCCGCCCGAGAGGGTGAGCCCGAGGGCGGGGGTCGGCGCCCACTCGACGCCGAAGGAGACGCCGCCGCCCATGCCGTAGCGGTCGAACTGCCAGTTGGCGACGGCGCCCGCGACGAAGACGTCGGTGTGCAGCCGGGTCTGGGCGCTCGCGGCGGGGCCACGCGCGACGAGCGCGACCGCGACCGCGGCGGCCAGCGCGAGGCGACGACGGATCGGGCGGGGCATGGGCCTACGTAGTCGCAGGCCCGAAGGAGCGACAAACTCCTGGCAAGGGCTGTCCGAGACCTCAGTCGACGACCAGCGCGGGCTCGTCGCCCGTGAGGCTCATGGTGCGCCACGCGCCGCCCGCGAAGCGCCGCGCGAGCAGCGCCGACAGCGCGGCCATGTACAGCACCACCCACGACAGCGCGACCACCGGACCGCCGCCCCACCGCGCGGTGAGCAATGTGATCGGGACGAAGGCGCCCCACGAGATGGCGATGCGCATGCGCATGGGCCACGCGGTGTCGCCCGCGGCGCGCAGCGTCTCGCTGAGCACCATGGTGGCCGCGTCGAAGAGCTGCCACGCGACCGCCACCCACAACAACGGAACGCCCACCGCCAGGAAGCCGGTGCGCTCGGCGAGGCTGCCCGGCGAGAAGGGCGCGAGCAGCAGACGCGGGGTGAGCGCGTAGCCGGCGCCGACGAGGGCCATCCAGCCGGCCGCGACGAGCATCGTGCGGCGCACGAGCGCGCGCACCGCGTCGGGGTGCCCCGCGCCGATGGCCTGGCCGACGTGGATCGCCCCGGCGTTGGCGAGCCCGAACGCAGGCATGAACGCGACGGAGTTGAGCTGGAGCACCGCCATGAGCGCGGCGAGCGCGGCCGTGCCCATGCGCGCGAAGACCACGTCGATGAAGAACAAAAAGGCCGCGAACTCCAGGAACCAGTTTACCCCGTTGGGTAAGCCGAAGCGCAGCACGCGGCGGAACTCGCCCCACCGCCAGCCCGGCGCGGGCACCCCGCGGCCCGCGCGCAGGAAGGTGACGAGCACGTAGGCGAAGCCCGCCCCGGTGGCGATGATCGAGGCGATCGCGGCGCCGCGCACGCCCATCGCGGGCAGGCCGTGGCCGCCGTGGATGAGCAGCCACGCGAGCGGAACATTGAGGGCCATGACGAGCACGCTCGCGGCGAGCCCGACGCGGGTGTTGCCCTGCCCCCCGAACCAGTTGGCCAGCGCCTCGATGCCGACCGCGCCGCCGACGCCGAGCAGGCGCAGGGCGATGTAGTCGCCCATGAGGGCGCGCACCGCGGGGGTGTAGTCGGCCCGCGCGAGCAGCCACGGCACGGCCGGGACGAGGGCGACCGCGACGAGCTGGGCGAGGCCCGCGATGCCGAGTCCGTACCAGCCGAAGCGGCGCAGGCGGGCGCGGTCGGGGCTCGCGGCGAGCTGCGCGGCGAAGCTCTGCACGATGAACGCGACCCCGAGCGGCAGCATGAACACGGCGAAGGCGTTGAGGGCGCCGTTGCCCGTGGCGGCGAGGGCGTCGGGGCCGAGCGGGGCCACGAGCACCGCGTCGGTGAAGCCGACGACGGACTGCGCCGCGCGGCCGAGAATCATCGGCCACGCCAGCGCGAAGAGCTCGCGCACGGTGGGCGGTCGCCAGGTCGGGTCCATGGGGGGGCGCGCACCATAGCGGCAGCGTCGCGGCCCCGACAGCCCTCGACGACGCGGAGGGGTCGCCACACAGTCGGGCGATGCCCGAGCTCGCCGAGGTCGAACTCTCCCGCCGCGTCTGGGACGTGGCCCTCGGCGAACGCGTCGTCGACGTCGTCGTGCACCACCCGCAGGCGAGGGTGTTCCGCGAGACCGACCTCGACGCCCTGCGCGAGGGCCTCGTGGGCGAGCGCTACGCGAGCTCCGAGGCGCGCGGCAAGCAGCTCGTCGCGCGCTTCGGCGACGCCCGCTGGCTCGGGCTGCACCTCGGCATGAGCGGCGCGCTGCTCGCCGAGCCCGCGGGCTACGTCCCCCTGCGCCACGACCATCTCGTGGTGCTGTGCGAGCGGCACGCGCTGGTGTTCCACGACCCGCGGCACTTCGGGCGGGTGCGCTACGCGGAGGGCGCCGACGAGCCCGCGTGGTGGTCGTCGATCGCGCCCTCGGTGGTGGGCGAGGGCTTCACGGTCGAGCTCGTCGCCGACTTCCTCAAGCGCCGCCCGCGCTCGCCCCTGAAGGCCGTGCTGCTGATGCAGCAGCGCTTTCCGGGCGTGGGCAACTGGATGGCCGACGA
>JAQBQI010000462.1 GCA_028287085.1 Myxococcaceae bacterium | reverse complement strand
ACCCGCGCGCCCTCGCGCGCCAGCGCCGCCGCGATCGCCCGCCCGATGCCGCGGCTCGCCCCGATCACCAGCGCCGTCTTCCCTGTCAGCTCGAGGTCCATGGCGGTCTGTCTACGCCCGCGGCGCGGCGCCGTCACCGGCCCATCGGAGTACCCTCCCGCGTATGACGCGACCCCTCCGCCACGCGCTCGCCGCGCTCCTCCTCGCGCTCCTGGTCACGCCCGTCGCCCGCGCGCAGTCGCCGGGGTCGTGGGCCTCGCAGCTCGACGAGCTCACCCGTTGGGTCGAGACCCACCGCGGCCCCGCGCCGTGCACCGAGAACTGCTTCGCCCTCACGCGCCTGCGCATCACCGGCGCGATCGAGCCCGGCCCGTTGCGGTTCGAGCTCGAGGGCGCGGTGCTCGCCGCCGGCGCGGTCGACGTGCCCCTCTTCGGTCCGCCCGACCACGTGCGCCTCGACGACGTCACCCAGGACGGCGCCCCCGCCGCCGTCAGCTTCTCGGGCAACCGCTACTTCGTCCGCACCAACGCGCGGCGCTTCGTGATCCGCGGCTCGCTCGCGCTGCTCAACGAGCTCGCGCTCACCATCCCCGGTCCGGTCAACGCGCTCGACGTCGAGGTCACCGGCGCGCGCGTCGTCGAGGGCGCCCACCTCGCGGGCGTCGCCGACGTCACCCTGCACCTCGACCGCGGCACGCCCGCCGTCGCCGCCGCCGGTCCGACGGTGTACCAGCGCTCGCACGCGATCCGGGTGGGCCGCGAGCTCGGCTTCACCGACCGGCTGGTGCTCCAGTCGGGCACCGACCTCGGCGTGGTGCGCGTCGCCTTGCGCGCCGGCCAGCGCGTGCTCGACGTCACCGGCGCCACGGGCTGGCGCGTCGAGGGCGCCGAGCTGGTGCTCCCCACGGCCGGGCGCAGCGCCGACGTCACCGTCACCGGAACCCTCGCCGCGGTGGGCAGCTTCGAGCCCGACCCCCGCTCGGAGTACGAGTGGTGGCTGCTCGAGTCCGACGCCGAGCACCGCCTCACCGTGACCGGCGACGCGCGGCAGATCGACGCCGCCGAGTCGCCGATTCCGCGCACGCAGCAGGGCTCGCGGCTCTACCTCGTGGAGCGCGGGCACCACCTCGCGGTGGCGGTGCAGGCGCTGCACAGCGTCGACGCGCTCGCGGCGGTGGTGCACGCCCACCGGCGCATGACGGTGCTCACGCGCCGCGGCGACCTCGTCTCCGACGACGCGATCACCTACGAGAACAACGGCATCGACTACCTCACGCTCGACCCGCAGGGGCACCCGATCTTCCTCGCCACCGACGGGGCCGCCGAGCGGATCATGCACGCCGACCAGGGCGCCCGCGAGGTGCTGGTCTCGCTGCGCAACGGCCGCCACGAGGTGCGCGCGCAGACGCTCGGCCACGCGTCGCTCGGCCTCTTCGGCGGCAGCATCGAGGTGCCGACGCCGACCTACCGCCTCACGGCGAGCCGGGTGACGGCGGACGTGGGCTTCCCCTCCTTCGTGACGCCGCTGGCGGTGCTCGGGGGCGACCGGCCGTGGTTCGCCTTCGCGCTCGACGACCTGCTCGCGGTGCTCTTCGCGCTCGGCCTCGGGGCGCTGCTGGAGCGCGAGAACGGCCGCCGCGCGCTGCTCGGCGGGGCGATCGCGGGGGCGTGGTTCGTCTCGGGGGCGCTCTACGCCGCGGCCATCATCGCCGCGGGGGTGTGGGTGCTGCGGGGCCTGCTCTTCCGCCGCGGTCGCTCGCTGGCGAGCACCGTCGCGCTGGGCGCGCTCGCGCTGGTGGTGGGCGTCGTCGTCGCGGGAACGGTGGGCCTGAGCCGCTCGGCGCGCGGGCCGATGCACACGGTCGAGGACGGGCGGTACCGACAGGTGGCGGTCGCGCCGAGGCCGCCGTCGGCGCAGCCGGCGACGGAGACCTGCAACGGCATCGACGACAACTGCAACGGCCTCGTCGAGAGCAGCGATCAGGCGCAGACGCGCGGCGGCCTCGCCAACGCGCGCCGCAGCGACAACAACGCGCTCCAGCAGGTGACGCGCGGGCTCACCAACGGGTACTGGGCGGTGACCGACAGTGCCGCGATGGTGCAGGGCGTGACGCCGGTGGCCATCACGCTGCCCGCGTACGAGCGGGTGATCAGCGTGTCGCGCGAGCTGGTGACGCGCGAGCGGCCCTTCGCCCCGCGCGTGTACTACGTCACCACCTGGACCACCGGGCTGCTCGCCCTCGCGTGGGCGGCGGTGCTGTTGCTGTTGGCGCGGGCGCACCGCGAGACGCTGGCGCGCTGGGCGGCGGCGCTGCGCGAGCGGCTGCGGGTCGAGGCGCCCGAGACGACCACGGCGGAGACGACGACGACGGGCGGTGAGCCGTGAGGGCGGCGCTCTTCGACCGCTACGGCGGGCCCGAGGTGCTGCGCGTGGCCGAGGTGGCCGACCCGGTGGCGGGCGAGCGCGACGTGCTCATTCGGGTGCGCGCGGCGAGCGTGAACCCGGTCGACTGCAAGATCCGCCAGGGGTACCAGCGGGCCTTCATCCACTATCGACTGCCGCAGATCGTCGGGATGGACGTGGCCGGCGACGTGATCGCGGTGGGCTCGGCGGTGACGCGCTTCAAGGTGGGCGACGCGGTGATCTCGTCGCCGACGCACCGCCGCCCGGGAACCTGCGCGGAGCTGGTGGCGATCGACGAGTCGGCGGTGGCGCTGAAGCCGGCGCGACTCGACTACCACGAGGGCGCGGCGCTGCCCCTGGCGGGGCTGACGGCGTGGGCCTCACTGGTGGATGCGACGCACGTGCAGCCGGGGCAGAAGGTGTTCATTCAAGCGGGGGCAGGGGGCGTGGGGACGATCGCCATTCAACTGGCGAAGCACCTGGGCGCGACGGTGGCGACGACGTGCAGCGGGCGCAACGTGGACTTCGTGCAGGGCCTGGGCGCCGACGTGGTCATTGATTACACGACGACGAAGTACGAAGACGTGTTGAGTGGATATGACATGGTGCTGGAGTCGATCGGCGGGGACGCGCGGGCGAAGTCGGTGAAGGTGCTGCGCCGTGGCGGACAGATGTCCCTGGTGGTGACGGACATCCCCGCGGCGGTGAAGAAGTGGGGGACGTACTGGGGAGTCGCGCGGGCGCTGGCGAACCAGGCGGGGTTCATCGTGGGCGCGCGGCTGGGGAAGGGGGTGCGGGTGAAGATGGTGGTGCGGCCGACGGACGGCGCGATGCTGCAACGGCTGGCCGACGTGGTGCAGTCGGGGGCGGTGACGCCGGTGGTGGACGCGGTGCTGGGATTGGATGAGATCGCCGAGGCGCACCGGCGGGTGGACACCGGGCGCACCCGGGGGAAGGTGGTGATCGCGGTGGCGTGAGGGGAGACGGGCGCGGCGGCCGCGGCGCGGGTGGGTCGCCGGCCTCGCCGGGCGCCTCGGCAGTGGCGGTCATGCCCAGCAACACGTGCGTTTCGATGGCCTATCCATGAACGAGGTGCAGCGTCTGATCGCCGTGGCCGCCGACGCCGCGGAGGCTCTTCCCGTCGATCGCCACCACACTGTCGGTCAGGTCCTCGACGAGCGTGCGCATCGACGTCCGCCGACATGCCTGAGGGGCCGCCGGGCGCAGCAGGCGGAAGGCGCGCTGGAAGGTGTCGACCGAGGAGACGCCGGCGCGCAGGTCGAGTCAGCACGCCAGTCAGTCTTCTCTGCCCTGGGCGATGATCTCGATCTCGTCCCAGCCCTCCGAACCGCAGCGCATCCCGACCAACGCGATGCCGACGATCGTCAGCAGCGGGTGGACGATGCGCGAGACCGCCAATCGGGGCTCAGGCAGCGTCGCGAAGTGGACAGAAAGGAGGGCTTCCTCGGCGAGCGCTGCGGCACGATGCATTGGGGTCTCTGCATGCAGGAAGAGGTAGTGCCAAGTCCGCGGAAAATGAAGCGTCCTCATGCGCTCGCCCCGGTCTTGGATTAGAGGGCAATGGGGTTTTTGAACGCATAGTGCCGGATTGATGGGCGAATGTGCTTCTGCTCAATAGAGCGAAAACGTCGAGATGCGATCACTTCAGCGCTGTGGGTCGGCAGCGGTCCCCTCCCGCAAATATCGCCCCAAGACCGTGTCGGGGCTAGAGCAACGGACGAATGCCGCGACCGCCAACGGGGAGAGCCCAAGTGGTTTGCGCTCCGTGGGTGGCAAGATATGGAATAGAAGTGCGGCGCTTTTGTGTCTGGTGGCGCAAGACATCGCGAAACTTCTCTGCGCAGATCGACCGCCTGTTGAAGTAACCCATGAAGTGAGATACTTCGAGCCCCGGAGCCGTACAGAGATGAAACCGAACCGTATCGCAGTCGCCGCCTTGATTCTGACGGGAATTGCAGCGTTCATCCTGTCTCGAGTCGTGCATTTGACCCCGGCGCTCGCTAGCACAGCCTGGGGCGCCATCGGAGGTGCGATCATCTCAAGCACCATCGGCGCGTTCGTGAAGGGCGAGGTCGACGACCGGAACAGCGCCCTGGCCGCGCGACGCGACTACGAGTACGAGGCCCGCAAGAGGCTGTATGCCGACGTCGAACCCCTGCTCTTCCAACTGCACGAGGCGCTTGAGGAGGCGTACCATCGGGTGTTGAGTCTTGTCAGGACAGATGGGACCGGGAACCTCGGAGACGGCCCCGAAAGCTGGATCAAGGGCAACGGCTACTATCTGTCGTCGACCGTCTATAAACTCCTCTTGCCCACGGCCTATTTGCGCCTGATGCAACGCCGCGTGACTTTTGTGGACTTGGGGCTCGATCCGGGCATCGAGCTCAAGTACCAACTGCTGAAGATGTACGCTCGCTCGTTCACGGACGACTTCGTCTTCGCGTCGCCACACGACAAGGTGCAAGGAGCCCCATCTTATCTCGAGGAGCGGAGGCTCGACTACCGTCCCAACCATCCGGACTGGGAAAAGCTCGCGCCGGAGCAGCCTGCGGTCTACGCGCGCCAGGCGTTGGTGCTCGGTGACCTCGAGGGCATCGCCGACCTCCTGATCGTGCAAGAGGGCGAGAAGGCTCGGGTGATGTTCTTCAGCGAGTTCGAGCGCCTGCTGGCGGCGACGCCGATCGACGACAACCTCACGGAAGCGCTCAGCCTCTTCCGCGGATTCTCCCCAGAGCGCAAGCCCGTGCTCGCCCGGATGCTGATCGCCCAGGCGTGCCTGGGGAGATTCTTCCTTTCGATCTACCACAGGGCCACGTCTGCGCGGGGCCTTGCGGCGGGTCTGGAAGCAGACGTTAAGGAAAGAGGCTTTGAATCGGTCACGAACTGGCGGACGCCGAACGACGACCGGAAGATCGCTCTGGCCTATTGGAAGGAGCGGCTGCTGCGTCTTGAGAAGGACGACGCTGCGCTCCGCGACGTGAAAGACACTTCAGAGTCACGCCGCGATCGCAGATGAAGTTGGGCTGCGGCTCTCGGGTGACGCGAGACGAGTCGCACCCTCATTGATTACACGACGAAGTGCGAAGACGTGTTGAGTGGATACGACGTGGTGCTGGAGTCGATCGGCGGGGACGCGCGGGCGGCGCCGCGGCAGGTTCGCGACGTCGATTTCCGCGCTCGCCGCGATGATCCCGTGGGCCGGACAGGTCTCGTCCGCCTTCCTCGACTTCACCCCGGCCGCCGACCTCGCGGGCGGTCTCGGCATCCGTCTCCCGTCGCTGACGTGCATGAAGCCGGGCCTGACCCTGCTGGTCGCGCTGGGATGCGCGGCGCTCCATGCCTCTGCCATCGCCTCCCTCCTCTCACGCGGAAGGGCGGCCAACGCGCCATTCAACTTCCTGCTTGTGGCGCTGTCGGTCTTCGTCGCCCTGCCAGCCCTGCAATGGTCGCGTCCCGCGCAATCGATGATACGCCGGCACGTCGGGAACGTCGCATACAGACACCTTCGGTCTACCCGGACGGAATTTGTGCGGTCGTGGCGAGGTGTTCATTTTCCTAAGTGCCTGGTCCTACAGTCGTGGATCGCCGGATTCCGCGTCGTGAACCCCACGGCATTTCTCGAGAAGGCCCTTCGGACCTACGGCTCGTTGAGGATATTCACGGGGTGAGATGCACATCAGACTCAGATCGGTGAAGGCCCGAAGGGCCTTTCCGAGAAATGCCGTGGGGTTCACGACGCGGAATCCGGC
The DNA here is from genome assembly GCA_028287085.1 of Myxococcaceae bacterium. Classification (GTDB taxonomy): domain Bacteria; phylum Myxococcota_A; class Polyangia; order Polyangiales; genus SCUS01. Next base: position 2,749 of record JAQBQI010000462.1, on the reverse strand, counting down.
GACCCGCGACTGTAATACTAAGCTGGAGCGATCCGAAGCGCGCCGTTCGGTCGACCGGTGCAGAACGGTTCGCTCGTGGGGTTGGAACTACTCTCTAGGAGCCACTGCGCGGTCGGGAAATAGCCTCGTCAATGAACGTCCCGTGATCTCGGAGAAAGCCTTCTCGATGGCCTCGAATCGAGGAGCGACTCCGGGGAAGCATTCCGAGATGAGGACATCCAGCCGCTCGTGACGTGTGTCGGGACGTGTCCTCCTCTTCATCATGTCAAATACGTCTCGACCCGCGGCTGCGAGGTTCAGGATCGCTTCGTACTCATTCACCGCGGCGAGGGCCACTGGAGCAACGTTCTGTTGGCAGTAGAGATTCTTCTCTCGGCAAGTGTTGTCGATCCAACGGTAGAGAAGCTGATTCTCGCCGAGGTCTTCGAACGTCACAAGCACGGGAAACACGCGAACTTTGCGGGGGAGGTCGGGTTCGTACAGACCGTTTCGAATATTGTCGACCTTCGTGTTCAGCAACACAAGCGCGCCCGGCCGTTGGGACTTCGAGCGGTCACGATCGCCGAAGAAAAAGTCATTTAGCCACTGGAGGGCCTGACCACCGTCTTGGTCGTCTTTAGCGACGGCTTCGGGCAGAACCCTCGCTTTTACTGAGAAGAGAATGATGTCTTCCCCGTGTCGGAGGACGACGTCTTCGATCTCGTCCGCGTCACCTGGTGCCCGCGACATCTTGATCGAGCCTCGAAACGTCGGCGACTCCTGTGCCACGGTCGCAATATGTCGGCACCAGTCTTCAAAGGCATAGCCGAAGGCCCGAAGCCAATCCTCTGTCCCTTGCTTGGGGTCAAGCCTTTGCGCCCCCGCTCGAAAGCGCCCCCAGAGGCCCATTCGTAGCTGCTCAAGCACGACATGAGGAGAGGCTGCAACTAGCGTCTCGTTTCCGACGTCAACGAACGGTGTCCGATAAAAGGGTGATACCGTACGTGGCAGACCGTCTGGACGTCGGTTCTTTTCAAAGGCGGTCTTCAGCTCGGCTCGAGTCGCGCTAAGCGATCGCAAGAACCCTTCGCCAAACTCCGTGTCAACGTTGGTGTGCATGAGCCACACGGTCCGGTGTATGGATGGAAACGCAAGATGGTCGGATGCCGGGCCCACTCCCCATCTCCTCGACCAGAGAACTATCGGGACAATGAACGTCTCGAAGAACTTATCGAATGGCTGGCCGAACGCCGCTTCTTGAAGCTTCGCCCATTCGTCCGGACGGGCGAATCGACCCTTGCTCGGTGGCTTGTTCAACATGAGAAAGGCGCGCACGAAGCTGCGCATGATACTATCGGTGCGATTGAAGCGGGTGAGCTTGATGAGGTCATTGACGAGGTCTTCGAGCTTCGGCGTGCCAGATTCAAGCGACCACTGGCCCACGTGATCGTTGGCGGCCATCATCATCAACGCGAGCGTTGCATCATCAATGCAAGGACCCTCTTCGGTGCCTTCGAGAATCGCGAGGGCTTCGAGGAAGTAGATGACGCCTTCGTGCGCGATGGGACGGCGTCCGGGCTCTCGGTTCAAGCGCTCGGCGATCGATGCTATATCCGGATTGATGTGGCCTCGTTGGGCAACGAGGAGATCGGTGGTTCTGGCGCGGACCGCGGATCCGAAGAGGCCATCGGTGCCGTTTGCTAAAAGGGCTGCAAGGTACGCGAGCTTCGCGTAGGTATCTCGCCAGTTGAAGAGGCGGATACACTCGACCAACTCTCTCGGTGGCATCGCCTTGCCCAAGACGTCCGAGAACGAAAGCCAAGAGGACACGTACGGCATCGGGTCGGGCTCCACTTTGGGGCGAGACCATGTCAGAGGCGCGCGTCTCATCAGATCGGAGGCGATGCGAAGTTGGCGCGGTGTGGGGCTGGCGGGCAGCGAGATCCGTCGTTTCACGTCGTGGGATTCCGAGGGAGGGGAGATGGTTTGGAAACCCGCCATGTTGCAGCAGGTTGGCGGAAGGCTATCAGAAAGGCCGAGGCAGAGAGGCGTACTGGGCGTCGGTAGGCATGTCGTCCACCCAATCGAGGCCTACCCGACTGACGTCTGGGCGTCCTTCCCGCGGCGGCCAGCGAGCCCTCCAATGGGCGAGTCCCACGCAACCGAAGATTCGCTGACCATCGGGAACTTCGCATACGGAGTTCTGCCGTCAGCCCGCGTCGACTCCGTTCAGGCGTGGAGGGGCGTTGATCACCCCGCGCAGCCATTCGCCAACACTCTCTGTCGACGCCGTCAACGAGCGTGCGGCCGCGACGACGCGAGCTCGCCGAGGAGGGCGCGCGGCGTCACCCCCGCGATCGCGCGGAACTCCTCGATGAGGTGCGCCTGATCGTAGTAGCCGGTCGCGGCGGCGATGCCCGCCCAGTTGGCGGGGCCGCCCTCGCGCGCGGCGCGCAGCGCGCGGCGGAAGCGCGCGAGCCGGGCGAAGGCCTTCGGGCCCATCCCGACGGCCTCGCGGAACACGCGGCGCAGGTGCCGCTCGCTCACGCCGAGGTCGGCGGCGACGGCGTTCACGCTGGCGCCCGCGAGGCGCTCGGCGGCCGCGAGCACGAGCCGGGGGTGGGCGCGGCGCCCGTCCATGGTTGCGACGCGTTCGGCGAGCGCGCCCGCGAGGATCGCGGCCGCGTCGATCGGGTCGCGCGCGGCGGCGAGTCGATCGCGGAGCCGCCGCGCCGGGGCGTCGCCCCACAGGTCGTCGAGCGCGACGATG
>JAQBQI010000513.1 GCA_028287085.1 Myxococcaceae bacterium | reverse complement strand
GGGGCCGGCGCGACGTACACCGGCTGCGCGGGCGCCGCGTACACCGGCGCCGGCGCGAGCTGCGCCACGGGCGCCGGTTGTCCAATGGACATCGACGGCCCTTGTCCAATGGACATCGGCTGGCCGGTGAGCATCGCGCTCAGGCCCGAGAACGAGGTCTCCACCGTGCGCAGGAAGGACGAGTGCGTGTCGGCCATGGTCTTCAGGTAGGCCGCGTGGGCCTCCGAGGTCTGGCGCTGCGACTCCTGGTAGGCCTGCACCCACGCGAGGCCCTCCGCCCCGCCGCTCGCGACCGGCGCCGCCGTGGTCGCCGACGCCGAAGCCACCGCGACCTCCTTCACCACCACGACCTCCCTCACGACTTCCTTGATCACTTCCTGAATGACCACTTCCTTCACCCGCGGGGGGTTGGGCTTCGGCAGCGCGGCCGCCCCGCCCTTCGGCGGGTAGGGCTTGCCGTAGTTCGACCCGTTGAGCGAGATGGTCATCGCGGGCTTCTTCTTCGGCGTCGTCGGCGCCGGGGCGTACTCCGCCCACAGCGGCGCGAAGTCGACCGCCACGCCCGCCACCGCCATCCGCCCGAGTCCCTCTTGCAGGCTGGTCACGCCGTGCTTGCCCTTGCGATCGAGCGCCACGCTGACGTGCGCCCGATCACCGAGAATGCGGTCGACCAGGTCGGTCAGCACCGCGCCCGGGCCGACCTCGACGAAGGTGCGCGCCCCGGCCGCCCACATCGCCTCGACCTGCTCGACGAAGCGCACCGGGCGGGCGATCTGCCCCGCGATGCGCTCGCGCATCCCCGCCGCGTCGGTGGGATAGGCCGCCGCCTCGGCGTTCGACCACACGGTCGCCGTCGGCGCGCCGAACTCCACCCCCGCGAGGTACTCCCCGAACTTCGCCCCCGACGGCGCCACCAGCGCGCTGTGGAAGGCCGTCGACACGGGCAACCGTTTGGCCGCGTAGCCCTTGGTCGCGAGCAGCTTCTCGACGCGCCCGATGGCCTCCTCGGCCCCCGAGAGCACCACCTGCTTCGGGTGGTTGTGGTTGGCCACCACCACCGAGTCGCCGAACTCCGCGAGCACGGCGCGCACGTCGCCGATCGCGCGCCCCACGGCGGTCATCGCGCCCGGCGTCGCCGACGCGTCGCGCATCAGCTCGCCGCGGCGCCGCGCCACGTTCACGAGCTGGGCCTCGTCGATCACGCCCGCGGCGCAGAGGGCCGTCACCTCGCCGAAGCTGTGCCCGCCGACGTGCGCGGGCTTCACGCCCACCGCACGCAGCACCCGCAGGAGCGCGAGGCTCGCCACGCCGATGGCGGGCTGCGCCCACTCGGTCGCGGTGAGCTGCCTGGTCTGCGCGGCGCGGTCGTCGTCGCTGAACACCGGCCGCGGAAAGACCACGTCGCCCACGGCCGCGCCGTCGAAGCGCGCGCCCGCGGCGTCGTCCCAGGCCGAGCGCGCGGCGTCGACGCCCATCGCGACGTCGCCGCCCATGCCCACGTACTGGCTCCCCTGCCCCGGGAACACGAAGGCCACCTCGCCCACGACACCGCCGACGGCGTAGTGCACGCCGGTCGGGGTCGAGAGCGCCGCGTCGGGCTTCGCCGCGAGGTGCGCCGTCGCCTGCGCGAGCTTCGTCGCGAGGTCGGTCAGGTCGCTCGCGACGATCGCGAGGCGGTGCGCGTCGCTCGCGCGGAAGGCTTCCTGGGAGGCCCGCGCGAGGTGCGCGAGGCCCGCCTCGGGGGCGCGCTTCGCGGTCTCGTCGCACTTCGCCGAGAGGGCCGCGGCGGTCGGCGCCGAGAGGGTCACCAGCTCGGTGGGGGCGGTGCGCAGGCGCCACGCGCGCGGGGCGGGTCCGACGTACTCCTCGAGGGCGACGTGGAAGTTGCTGCCGCCGAAGCCGAAGCTCGACACCGAGGCGCGGCGCGGGTGCGACGCGTCGCGGATCCACGGGCGGCTCTGGGTGTTGAGATAGAAGGGGCTCTGGTCGATCTCGAGGGCGGGGTTGGGGCGGTCGACCTTGATGGTGGGCGGCAGCACCTTGTGGTGCAGGGCCATCACGGCCTTGAAGAGCCCGGCCGCGCCGGCGGCCGACTTGGTGTGGCCGATCTGCGACTTCACCGAGCCGAGCGCGCACCACTGCTTGTCGGTGCGGCCGCTCTCGCCGAAGGCGATCTTGAGCCCCGCGAACTCGGCGGCGTCGCCCGCCTTGGTGGCCGTGCCGTGGGCCTCGACGAGCTCGACGGTGTCGGCGCCGTAGCCGGCGCTCTCGTAGGTGCGGCGCAGCGCGCGGGCCTGCCCCTCGGGGAGCGGCGCGTACACGCTCTTGCTGCGCCCGTCGGAGGCCGAGCCGAGGCCGCGGATGACGGCGTACACCCGGTCGCCCGCGCGCTCGGCGTCGTCGAGGCGCTTCAGCGCCAGCATCGACATCCCTTCGCCCAGCAGCGTGCCGTCGGCGGCATCCGAGAACGGGCGGCAATCCCCGGTCTTCGAGAGCGCCGGGGTCTTGCTGAAACACATGTACATGAAGATGTCGTTCATGGTGTCGACGCCGCCCGCGATCACCAGGTCGGACTGGCCGATCGCGAGCTCGTTGATCGCCATGGAGAGCGCCGAGAGGGTGCTCGCGCAGGCCGCGTCGGTGACGCAGTTGGTCCCGCGCAGGTCGAAGCGGTTGGCGATGCGCCCCGCCACCACGTTGCCCAGCAGGCCGGGAAACGACGACTCCTGCCACGGGACGAAGCCCCCGGCGATGCGCTCGCAGATGACGACGGCTTCCTCTTCGGGAATCCCGGAGTCGCGCAGGGCCTTGAGCCAGATGGGCCGCTGGAGGCGGCTGACCATCGTGCCGAGGAGTTCCTGCCCCGAGGTGACGCCGAGGATGACCGAGGCGCGCTCGCGGTCCATCTTGGCGAACTGCCCCTGGGTGGCGTCGTCGAGCACGCGCTGCGCGACGATGAGCGCGAGCAGCTGGGCGGTGTCGGTGGCCGGGACGATGGACGGCGGAATGCCGAACTCCATCGGGTCGAAGGCCACGTCGGGCAGGAAGGCCCCGCGCTTGGAGTAGGTCTTGTCGGGCGCCGACGGATCGGGGTCGTAGTAGTCCTCGATGAGCCAGTGCGACGGGGGCACGTCGGTGATGAGGTCGCGCCCCAGCAGGATGTCGCGCCAGAAGCCCTGGGCGTCGGTCGAACCCGGGAACAGGGCGCTCACGCCCACGATGGCAATGGGAACCTGTGACATCTCGAGACCTCGTTAGCGGGGATAAAGGGAGTGAAGCGCAGCCGATCCGGGTCAGCCGAGGAGGCGCGGACGAAAGTCGAAGGCCGCCGACGGCACGGGCACGCCGTACGAGCGAAACTGCTGCGCCCGCGTGACGACCGCGGCGCCCTCCAGGAGGTTGAGCCCGATCTGCACCACCGAGCGGTTGGCGGGCTCGGCCAGGAAGGAGCCGCGCGTCCACGCGTTGAAGGCGCCCATCGCGGGGCCGCACCAGATCTGGTAGTCGGCGCGGCGCGTGGGCTCGCCGTCGATGGCCCACTTGCTCGCCTTGCCGAGGTACCACCGGAAGACCAGCGCCATCTGCCGCCGCGGGTCGACCTCGCAGCGCGCGATCTCCGACGGGTCGCGCTTCAGCCAGAAGCTGCGCGTGTCGGCCCACACCTCGTCGAAGGTGGCGTGCAGCACGTCGTTCTCGAGCCGCGCGCGCGCCTCGGCCGGGATGGCCGCGAGCGACGGGTACAGCACGTAGGCGTCGTAGAGCTTCGCCGCGCGCACCCCGAACATCGTGCCGCGCTTGAGCACCTGCACCTTCACGCCCAGCTCGAACATGTCGGCCGCGGGCGCCATGATCACGTCGGCGAGGTCGGCCTGCGCGAGCATGGTCTTGCCCGCGTCGGAGAGCCCCGACTCCAGCGCCGCCTGGTTGACCGAGCCCGTGAGCACGTAGGCCGCGCCCATGCCGAAGGCCGCCGCGACCGCGCCCGGCGTGCCGAGCCCGCCCGCCGCGCCCACGCGGATGGGCCGCGCGAAGCCGTGCTTCGCCGCCAGCTCGTCGCGCAGCGAGAGGATCGTCGGCAGCAGCGCCGTCAGCGCCTGGTTGTCGGTGTGGCCGCCGGAGTCGGCCTCGATGGTGATGTCTTCGGCCACGGGCACGCGCCGCGCGAGCTCGGCCTCGGCCGCCGTGAGGAGGTTCTTCTCGACGAGGGCGCGCAGCATCTCGTCGGGGGCGGGCGCGAGGAAGCGCCGGGCGACCTCGGCGCGCGAGACCTTGGCGAAGACGTGGTGGCGGCGCACGACGCGGCCGGCGGCGTCGGCGGAGAGGCCGCTCGCGGCGTAGCGCACGACCGCGGGGGTGAGCGCCATGAAGGCCGAGGCCGAGACGCGCGTGACCCCGCGGCGGATGAGCAGGTCGGCCACGCGGTCTTCGAGGGCGGGCTCGTTGGGCGAGTGGATGAGGTTGACGCCCCAGGGGAGCGCGTCGCCGAGGGCGGCGTGCAGCTCGTCGACGGCCTTCTCGACGCGCTCGTAGCCGAGGCCGGCGGCGCCGAAGAAGCCGAGCATGCCGGCGCGCGCGGCGGCGATGACCATGCGCACCGTGGCGATGCCGTTGGCCATCTCGCCCGCCACGTAGGGGAAGCGCACCCGGTGGACCTCGCAGAACGAGCGGTCGCCGAGCCACTCGGGGTAGAGGGCGGGGAGCGTCGCGAGCAGCGGGAGGGCGCCGGGCGCCGGGGCCGAGCCGGGGCGCACCTCGCCGCCGAGGGCGAGGCCCACCCGGCCGGAGGCCGGATCGCGGACGACGTGGACGACCTCGCGCACCGCGGCGATGGCGGTGAGCAGGTCGGCCGCGCCGAAGGCGGGGGCTGCAGCGCCGGGGACCCAGAGAGCGACGGGGGCGAGGTCGACGGATGTGATGGCCACTGGACGGCGCGCTTCCTACACCGGATCGCCCGGCCTTTGGGGGGGCAAAGCGACGAAAACCCGACCGCACTCCCATCGTTTCCAGGAGAGGCCGTGGGACCCGAGGCCACGGTGTGGCGTTCTGGCGACATGGGACGATTTGAAGCGTGGCTCGATCCGGCGTGGCGGCCGGGCCGCAGCGCGTGGGGCCGCGCTTAGAGGCGCGGCATGTGGAGTGCTCACTGTCTCGGGCTGTGCCCTCACGCGGCCGTCCGCCCTGTTGCCACTGCACCGTCGCCCGGATGTGCGCCTGCCATGCATTTTCCCAGTTCTTCCCCGTCGCACCCCCCGCCGTTGGCGCGTCCCCTGGCGGCGCCCGACCAGGGTGACACCCGCCCGCCGCCCGTCGCCGACCTCGACGGCCAGGATGACCTCTACGCCGACCTGACCGGGGTACGGGTGCTGGTGGTCGACGACGAGGTCGACGCGCGCGAGCTCTTCGCGATGGTGCTCGAGAGCTGCGGCGCCCGGGTGACCATCGCGGCCAGCGCGGCGGAGGCCTTCGCGGCGCTGCAGCGCGAGCGCCCGCAGGTGCTGGTCTCGGACATCGGCATGCCCGGCGAGGACGGCCACAGCCTCATCCGCCGCGTGCGCGCGCTGCCCGCCGCCGCGGGGGGCGCGACGCCGGCCGTGGCGGTGACCGCGTTCACGGGCGCCGAGCACCGCGCGCGCGCCCTCGCCGCGGGCTTCGACCTGCACGTCGCCAAGCCCTTCGAGCCGGCCGCCCTCGTGGCCGTCGTGCGGCGCCTCGCCCCGTGATGCCGCCGCGGCGGGGCCCCTTTCCCTGATCGGGGTTGGTCGGTGGTGCCGGTCAGCGGGCGCGCCGTCGATTAGTTGTCCCGCCCTGGCGCGCGCGCCAAGGTCGCGGGAATGTCTACGGGTCTCACCTCCATCGACCTCGCGGTCGCCCTCTCGCGCCCCGCCTCCTGGTCCCGCGCGCGCTGCAGCGGGGCCGACGAGCACGCGGCGTCCGCGAGCGCGCGCTACGACTACCGCGACGACCGGTCGACGGGGATCCTCGAGGGGACGCACATCCTCGTGGTCGACGACGAGGCCGACGCGCGGGAGCTCTTCGCCATGGTGCTGCGTAGCACCGGGGCGCGGGTGACCGTCGCGAGCGGCGCCGACGAGGCCCTCGCGGCCTTCGTCGCGGGGCGGCCCGACGTGCTCATGTCCGACATCGGCATGCCCGGCGAGGACGGCTACAGCCTCATCCGCCGGGTGCGCTCGCTCAGCGCCGACGCGGGCGGGAACATCCCCGCGGTCGCCCTCACCGCCTTCACCAGCGCCGAGCACCGGCAGCGCGCGCTCGCGGCGGGCTTCACCCTGCACGTCTGCAAGCCCGTCGACCCCGACCGCCTCATCGCCGTCGCCGTCGAGCTCGCCGCCCTCGCCCGCGGGCGCTGATCCCCTCCGCCCTCCTCACCCCCCCGCCGGGGGAATCCTCCCCTGCCCCCGTCACGCGCCGACCCCCGACCGCGTTAGGAACAACCGAGGCCGCCGCGGTGTCTGACGCCGGAGCCGCGCGTGCGGCCCCGACCTCCCCCGCGAGAACCCTGAACCCATGAGCTGGAGAGACACCGTCCGCGCCGCCGCGTCGCCCCGCAACCCGCGCGAGTACCGCGAGGCGTGGCAGGCCATCTACGACGCCTGCAACGCGAGCGTGCGCCTGCTCGCGCGCATGATGGTCGGGCCGCGCCGCGGCTACGACGTGAACGACATCGAGCAGGAGGTCTTCCTCAAGGCGAGCCAGGGCATCGGCGGGCTCGAGCTCGAGGAGGGCCGCGAGCTCGCCGGGCTCAAGTCGTGGATGCACCGCATCACCCGCAACCACGTCATCGACCGCATCCGCGCGTCGCGCGCCCGGCACCAGGTCGACGCCCCGCGCGGCGCCGCGTCGCTCGACGACATCGAGGTGTCGAGCGACCACGAGTCGATGCACGTCGAGTCCATCGAGCGCACGCTCTCCGACCCCGACGCGATGATCTACCTCCGGCAGCTCCTCGACGCGCTGCCCGACGAAGACCGCCTGCTGCTCTTCCACAGCTGCATCGACAAGCTCGAGTTCGAGGAGCTCGCCGAGGTCATCCAGGCCGAGTGCGGCACCGCCTGCACCGCGCCGGGCCTGCGCAAGCGCCTCCAGCGCCTGCTCCCCTCCCTGGTCGCGTTCGCCGAGCTGGGCCGCGCCGCCATCCGCCGATCGTCCGCCGCCTCCCGCGGCCACGGGGTCGACTATGAATCGTCGTAACGAAGACCGCCGCGCCGAGGTGGCCGCCCGGCTGCTCCAGGCCCTCTACGCGGGCGACGAGGCCCCCGGGCAGCGCGCCGCCGTGCTCGACGCCATCACCGCCGCGCGCCGCGCCGACCCCGCCCGCCGCGGCTACGCCGGCGCGTGGGTCTCGCGCGACGCGCTCCTCGCGCTGGCCTCGACGCTCGCCGCGGCGCTCGTGCTCGTGGCCGTGATCGTCGGCGTGCGCCACGAGACCGCGCAGACCCCGGCGGGCGGGCCCGACGGGCTCACGGCCGAAGAGCTGCGGCTCATCCACGCGGCCCACCGCCGCCCCGAGGGCGCGACCGTGCGCCTCGCGCCGCCCGCGGCGGTGCCCGTCCCCGACGGTCCGACGGCGGTCGCCCCGGCGGTGCACCCGGCCATCGCGGCGCTGCAGCGCGGCTGCGACCAGGGCAGCGCCCTCAGCTGCCGCCGGCTGGGCACGGCCTTCCAGCGCGGCCGCGGCGTGCTGGCCAACCGCCAGCGGGCCTTCGAGTTCTACGACCGCGGGTGCCGGGCGGGCGACGCGCGGGCCTGCGCGCTGCGCGACGCGGCCGACCGCACCCTCAACGACGTCGACCGCGACGACCGCGACGACGCCGCGTACTTCAGCACCCTCGGGCTCTGAGCGGGGAGCGGCGCCCGTGCTGCCCCCGACGCCGCGCTCGCACCTCTGGGTGGCCGCCCTCACCGCCGCCACCATCGGCGCCGGCCACGTC
>JAQBQI010000511.1 GCA_028287085.1 Myxococcaceae bacterium | reverse complement strand
TCGAAGCCGCCGCCCGCGCCGACCGCCGCCCCGGTCGAAGCCCGGCGGGTGCACCTGCCGCTCGAGAGCCACGCGGCGGGCGTCGACCCCTACGGCGAGCCCGAGTTTCCCGACGACACCGCCGGCGCCAACGCCGTGCTCATGAACGTCGTGCTGCTGCGCGTCGCCGACGCCGCCCGCGCCACGATCGCCGACGCCGGCACCCTCATGCTGCGCAAGGGCGACACCGTGCTCGTCGAGGCCGATCGCGGCACCACCATGGCGGTCGTGGCCTTCCCCTCGCGGCGCCAGCTCGTCGAGACGCGGATGGTTCCGCGGGTGCTGCGCCGCTCGGACGAGGGCGACCTCAAGGCCGAGGCCCGCGCCCGCTTGAAGGAGGCCGAGGCGGCGCGCGCCACGGCCGACATCCTGCGCACGCTCAACCTGCCCGCGAAGGTGCTGCGCGTGGAGATCTCGCGCACCGGCCAGCGCGTGGTGGTGCACCTCTCCAGCGAAGACCGCATGGAGCTGCGCGAGCTCGGGCGCCTGCTCAACCAGGCGCTGCGCAGCCGGGTGGAGATCCGCCACGTCGGCGCGCGCGACGCCGCCAAGGCCGTCGGCGGCGTCGGCCCCTGCGGGCTGCAGCTGTGCTGCAACACCTTCCTCGCGGAGTTCGCGCCGGTCTCCATCCGCCACGCCAAGGAGCAGGGCCTCGCGCTCAAGCCCGAGCGCGTGAGCGGCGTGTGCGGCCGGCTGATGTGCTGCCTCGTGTACGAAGACGCCTTCTACCGCTCGCAGCGCTCGCTCTTCCCGAAGCCGGGCAAGCGCGTGCTCACCCCGAAGGGCGACGGGCGCGTGCGCGACGTCGACGTGCTCGCCCGCACGGTGCGCGTGGCGCTCGCCGACGGGGGGGTGGAGACCTTCCCCGTGGATGCGCTATTACCCGCGGCGCCGATCGCGCCCGGGACGCCGACCGGCGCGCCGTAGCCCCTCCCGCTGGCCTCCTCCCCCTCGCCGCGCGCTTACCGACTCCGGTAAAGCCCAACGAAGACGCCCAATGACCCAACGCTTCTACGTCACGACCCCGATCTATTACGTCAACGGCTCGCCGCACATCGGGCACGCGTACACGTCCGTCGTGGCCGACGCGCTCACGCGGTACCACCGCCTGCGGGGGCAGCGCGCGCGCTTCCTCACGGGCACCGACGAGCACGGGCAGAAGATCGAGCGCGAGGCCGTGAAGGCGGGGATGGCCCCGCAGGCCTTCGTCGACGACGTGAGCCAGCGCTTCCGGGGGCTGTGGCCGAAGCTCGGGGTGCAGCCCGACGACTTCATCCGCACCACCGAGGCGCGCCACGTCGCGGGGGTGCAGAAGTGGTGGCGCAAGGTGCGCGACGCGGGCGACCTCTACAAGGGCTCGTACAAGGGCCTCTATTGCGTCGCCTGCGAGGGCTACAAGACCGAGAAGGAACTCCTCCCCGGCAACCTCTGCCCCATCCACGAGCGCCCGGTCGAGGAGCGCGCCGAGGAGACCTGGCTCTTCCGGCTCTCGAAGTACCAAGACCGGCTGCTCAAGCTCTACGAAGAGCACCCCGAGTTCGTGCTCCCCGAGACGCGGCGCAACGAGATCGTGTCCTTCGTGCAGGGCGGCCTCGAAGACCTCTCGGTCTCGCGCTCGAACTTCACCTGGGGCATCCCCGTGCCCGACGACCCCGGGCACGTCATCTACGTGTGGTTCGACGCGCTCTTCAACTACCTCACCGCGGTCGACGAGACCCCCGAGCGCGCGTTCTGGCCGCCGCAGATCCAGCTCGTGGCCAAGGACATCGTGCGCTTTCACACGGTGTACTGGCCGGCCTTTTTGATGAGCGCGGGCTTCGAGCGGGCGCAGCTCCCCACCACCATCTGGACCCACGGGTACCTGCTCTCGGGCGGCCGCAAGACCTCCAAGACCCCCGGCCTCACGGCCGTGAAGACCAGCGGAACCACCGACCCGGTGCGCATCGCCGACGTGCTCGGCGCCGACGTGCTGCGCTTCTACCTCCTGCGCGAGGTGAGCTTCGGCCAGGACGGCGAGTTCTCCATTCCCGGCATCATCGGCCGCGCGCGCGCCGAGCTCGGTGAGACCGTCGGCAACCTCCTGCACCGCGCCCTCCCCTTCGTCGGGAAGTACTTCGACGGGCGCGTCCCCGAGGTGAAGGACGAGTCGCTGACGGAGACCGAGCGCACCCTGCGCGCCCGCGTCGCGACGCTCGTGACCGAGGCCGGCGCCGCGTGGGACACGCTCACGATGCACCGCGCGCTCGAGCTCACCATCGAGGTCGCGCGCACGGCCAACCGCTACTTCGACGAGACGGCCCCGTGGAAGCTCGCGAAGTCCGACGACCGCACCCGCCTCGGGGTGGTCATCGCCCACGTGCTGGAGATCGTGCGCGTCGTCGCCGTGATGCTCTCGCCCGTGACGCCGACGAAGAGCGAAGAGCTGCTGCACCAGCTCGGCCTCGGCGCGCTCACCCCCACCGAAGACACCGACCTCTGGCCCACGCAGTGGGGGGGATTGCTGGTGAACACCGTGGTTCGCCCTGGGCCGCCGGTGTTTCCGAAGTACGACCCGCCCACCGAGGCGGCCATGCTGCTGAGCCTCGACGTGCGCGACGCCGAGCCCGCGACCGAGAAGAGCCCCCCGAAGAACAAAGGCCCCATGAGCACCGACGAGAAGCCCGCGACCGAGTCCCCCGCCGCCGTCCCGACCACCGCCGCCGTCGCTCCGGCCGCACCCGCCGCACCCGCTGCGGTCACCGCGGAAGAGGCCTCGGCCATCATCGCGTACGACGACTTCGCCAAGGTCGACCTGCGCGTGGGCAAGGTGCTCACGGCCGAGAAGATCCCGCGCAAGGACAAGCTGCTGAAGCTCTCGGTCGACCTCGGCGAAGCGAGCGGGCCGCGCACCATCATCGCCGGCATCGCGCTGGCGTTCCCCGTGGTCGAGGAGCTCGTCGGGCAGCAGGTGGTGGTCGTCGCCAACCTCGCGCCGCGCGACTTCGGCAAGGGGCTCGTCTCGCACGGGATGCTGCTCGCGGCGAGCTCGCCGGAGTCGCTCTCCCTCGCCACCTTCGCGAAGCCCTACGCCGCCGGGACCCGGGTGAAGTGATGTTCCAGCCTTCGCCGCTGCGACGCACGTACGCCGCCGCGTTGCGCGACCTCACCTCCTCCAAGCCCGCCGTGCGCGCCTCCGCCGCGGCCGACCTGCTCTCGGTCGGCACCGACACCCCGCGCGCCTCCGCCGACGCCCTCGCCCCGCTGCTCGACGACCGCGACGCCAGCGTGCGCACCGCCGCGCTCACCACCCTCGGCGCCCTCGACGCGCGCCACCTGCTCGACGCCATCGCCGCGCGCCTCGACGACGACGAGAGCACCGTGCGCCAGATGGCCGCCGTCGCCCTCTCCGACCTCGGCGGCGACCGCGCCCTCGAGGCCCTGCGCGTCGCCCTCCGCCACCGCTACGAAGACGTCCGCTACCAGGCCCTCCTCGGCATCGTGCGCGCCGCCCCGGCCGAGGGCTACGCCGAGTGCGTCGCCGTGCTCGACGACGCCGACCCGTGGATCGCCTCGGAGGGCGCCGAGCAGCTCGGCTACCTGCTCGACCCGCAGCGCGAGCCCGCGGTCGAGCTCACCGACGAGCAGCGCGCGCGGGCCCTCGACGCCCTGCGCCGCGTCTCCGACGAGCGCGACCCGGCCCGCCTGCGCGTCGCCGTGCTCGCCGCCATCGCGCGGGTGCGGGCCGCCGACGACGGCGCCATCGCCACCGTCATCGCCTTCGCGCGCGGCGAGCTTACCATCCCGGGTAAAGACTCCTCCGAGCTGCGCCTCGACGCCATCGACGCGCTCGGCTCGGTGCGCCGCCACGCCGACGCCCGCGCCGCCCTCGAGCGCCTCGCGCGGAGCATCCTCCCGACGCCCGCCCGCGCCCACGCGCGCCTCGCGCTGGGGGAGTCGTCGTGAGCGTCCCCATCGTCGACTCGCACTGCCACCTCGACTACGCCGAGACCCCCGAGGCGCGGCAGGCCCTGCTCGCCCGCGGCCGCGCGGCGGGCATCGCGTGGTTCGTGACCGTGGGCGTCGGTCGCGGCACCGACGGGGCCCGCGACGCCATCGCGCTCGCCGAGGCCGAGGCCGACGTGCGCGCGACGGCCGGCGTGCACCCGCACGACGCGGCGGGCTGCGACGACGAGACGCTCGCCACCATGGCCCGGATGATCGCCCACCCGCGGGTGATGGCGGTCGGCGAGGTGGGGCTCGACTACCACTACGACAGCTCGCCGCGCGAGGTGCAGCGCGAGGTCTTCCGGCGCTTCATCGCGCTGGCGAAGGCCGCGCGGAAGCCGCTGGTCATCCACACGCGGGAGGCGGCGGCCGACACGCTGTCGATCCTGCGCGAGGAGGGGGCGCGCGACGTCGGCGGGGTCATCCACTGCTTCTCCGAGGACGAGTCCTTCGCGCGGGCCGCGCTGGACCTCGACTTCGACATCAGCCTCTCGGGCATCGTGACCTTCAAGAAGGCCGAGGCGGTGCGCGCGGCGGCGCGGGTGATCCCGCTCGACCGGCTGATGATCGAGACGGACAGTCCGTACCTCGCGCCCACGCCGATGCGGGGGAAGACCAACGAGCCGTCGTTCCTGGCGCACACGGTGCGGCAGCTCGCGGAGCTGCGCGGCGACGACGAGGACACCGTGCGGGCGCGCACCACGGAGACGGCGACGCGGCGCTTCGGGCTGCGCTGAGGGTTGTGATAGCTTGCGCGCCGCCCGCAGGGAGCGACCGGGGTCGCGACGGGGTGGGAGCGCGCGCTTGGAAGGGCCGACGATGACGGACGCAAAGGACCACGACCCGCACGCAGTCACGAAGGTGACCCCACCGGGGCGCGTGGTGGCGCTGACGGGGGCCGACGGGTTCCTGGGCCGCAACCTCATCGGGTTGCTGGAGGACGACGATCGGGTGTCGCGCATCGTGGCGCTCGACGTCGAGCGGCCGGCGACGGCGGGGCGCAAGACGCGCTTCTACAAGGTCGACCTGACGCAGCCGCGGGTCGACGCGCGCCTCGCGGAGATCTTCGCGAGCGAGCAGGTCGACACGCTGCTGCACATAGCCTTCCTCTCGTCGCCGACGCACGCGAGCGCGTGGGCCCACGAGTTGGAGAGCGTCGGCACGCTGCACGTGCTCAACGCCTGCCGCGAGCGCCCCGTGCGCAAGTTCGTGCTCTGGTCGCACACCATCTTGTACGGCGCCTCGCCGCGCAACCCGAACTTCCTCCCCGAGACGCACCCGCTCCGCGGCCACTCGGAGAGCCGGTTCCTCCGCGACAAGATCGAGGCCGAGCAGGTGGTCGCGAGCTTCGCGCGCACCTCGCCGGGCACCATGGTGACGGTGCTGCGCCTCGCGCCCATCCTCGGGCCGACGGTGAAGAACTACCTCACGCGCTACCTGGGTCGCGCGGTGGTGCCGACGGTGATGGGCTTCGACCCGTTGATGCAGTTCCTCCACGAGGTCGACGCGCTGGCGGCCTTCAAGCTCGCGGTGATGCGCGACGTGCCGGGCGTGTTCAACGTCGTCGGCGACGGGGTGCTGCCGCTGTCCACGGTGATCCAGCTCACGGGGCAGATCGCGCTGCCGATTCCGCACCCCGTGATGTACCCGATCGCGCGCGCCCTCTGGACGGCGCAGCTCAGCGAGGCGCCGCCGACCTTCGTCGACTACGCGCGCTGGCTCTGCGTCGCCGACGGCGACAAGGCCCTGAACGAGCTGAAGTTCCGCCCCGCGTTCACGACGCGCGAGGCGGTGCTCGACTACGCCCACTCCCAGCGGATGCGCGACGCCCGGTTGCTCCGCACGACCCCCTAAGACAGCCCGAACGAGCGGTTCAACCCAATGGCGCGCAAAGTCCTCGGCAACGACCCCTTCGGCGGACCGACCCCGAAGCCTGCGGTGAAGGCTGCCCCCGCGAAGAAGAAGCCCGCGGCGAAGAAGAAGACCTCACCCCCCAACCCCCTCTCCATGAA